>JAYSPJ010001015.1:0-3729 GCA_043722155.1 Bradyrhizobium sp. | reverse complement strand
GCCATGTTGAAAATTGCAAGATCGCGCTTTGATCCTGCGAGTTCTAAGCGAACGCGGATGGACCAGACGTGCTTTGGCTCGAGCGGCTTCTTCTGACCGACAAGCAATCCCTTGTTCCAAGGTTGATGAGTTTTAGCGACAAGACGTACAGACATGGGGAGGCCTCCGCCGTCCCGCCCACCGCATCGCTCACCGCGAGCAAGTCAATCTATTCCGACTTTTTGGTGTGGTCCGATCGAACAGATCTATGACGGACCGCCTATGGCGCGAAGCAGCCATTGAGCAATCAGGAAGCGCTTTCATAAAAATTCGAACGAGGCTAAGTAAGGGGTCCGATCCATTCGGGAGGCACCAATGTCGAGAATTGTCAGGCAACTAGGTCGTTTTTTCGCAACCACGCTTTTCGTTGGAGCGCTGGTTGCGACTGCGCAAGCGAAGGAAAAGGTCAAGGTCGGTTTCATCGGACCTTTGACCGGCGGCGTTTCAGTCAATGGGATCGGTGGTCGAAACTCCGCCGAACTAGCCGTTAAGCTGCGCAATGCCGATGCGAAAGCGAAATACGAATACGAGCTCGTTGTGCTGGATGACGAATGCAAGCCGAACGTGGCCGTGCAAGTCGCCACCAAGATGGCGGCGGACAAGGAAATTATCGCCGGGGCGACGCATTATTGCTCCGCCACAGCCATCGCTACAGTCGATATTTATCACAAATTCGGCTTCCCCGTCATCGTGTGGGGCGCAGTGCTGCCGGACATCACCTACCGGAACAAGTATGCGGAGGTACATCGTGTTAACGGTACCATGATCGACCAGAACGACGCCAATGCCGAACTTATTTCCAAACTCGGTTTCAAGACCGTCGCGGTGATCCACGACACTACCGACTACGGAAAAGGTCACAATGCTTATTTCAGCAAATCTCTCGCCAAGCTGGGCGGCAAGATCGCCGGCACGTTCGGCGTCACCGCAGACCAGCAGGACTTCACCGCCGAACTGACGCAAATCAAGGCACTCAATCCAGAAGTGATCTATTTTGGTGGGTTAACGCCGATCGGCGTGCGCGTCCGCTCGCAGATGGACAAGCTCGGTATCAAGGCTGTGTTCGATGGCACCTCGGGTATCGTATCGGATGCTTTCATCCAAGGGCTCGGACCGCTCGCCGAAGGTGCGCTCGCGTTCCGTGAAGGCGCTTCGACCGAGAAACTGCCCGGCGGGAAATTCTTCCTGGAGAAGTATGCCGCACAGAAGTACGACAATCCGCCGGAAGCTTACGGCGCTTTCTCTTATGCCGCGATGGACCTGATCCTCGACTCGATCGAGAAGGTCGGGCCGGATCGCAAGAAGGTCATCGCGGAACTGGCCAACGTAAAAGACCGCGACTCCATCATCGGCAAGATCACGTTCGACGATCACGGCCAGAATACCGTGGCCTTGATTACCAAATATGTGGTGCAGGACGCCAAGTTCGTGGAGTGGGAGGACAGCGAATACGCCGCGGGCAAGCGCAAGCTCCCCGGACAGAAATAGCCAGCAGCGGGACGGGCGGTATCAGCCCCCGTCCCGCTTCCGCCTCGGCGGTGCGCATGGGATCAGAAAAATGGACGTGGGGCTCCTCTCGCAATACATCATGAACGGTCTCATGCTCGGCATGATGTATACGCTCGTCGCCGTCGGCTTCACGCTGTTCTTTGGTGTGCTCGATATCATCAAGTTCTCGCATGGCGATGTTCTGACGGTCGGCGCCTTCACCGGGCTGGCGACCTATATCGGGCTGCGCTCGGTCGGGGTCAGTTCCACCCCGCTGTTGCTGCTTGCGGTACTGGTCGTCGCGACTCTCGCGATGGCGGCACTCGGCATGCTAATCGCGCGCTATCTGGTGCTGCCGCTGCGCTCGGCGCCGGCGCTCAACACGCTGCTGATTACGTTGATGCTCGGCACGGTGCTGCGCGAAATGGTTCGGCTCTTCTACCCGCAAGGCGCTAACCCGAAGCCGTTCCCGGCCTTGCTTCCAACGGATTCCATCAACCTCGGCCAGTTCAATCTGCGGCTCGACAACGCCATCATGCTGGCGACGGGCGTCGCGATCATCGTCGGGCTGCAACTCCTGCTCAAACGCACCAAGCTAGGTCTCGCCATCCGCGCGGTGGCTCAGGATGAAGAGACCGCGCGAACGATGGGTATCAACTTCACCGCCATTGTGCTGATCACGTTCGCGATCGGGTCGGCGCTGGCCGCCGTCGGTGGCGTGATGAATGGTCTTTATTACAACGAGATTAATTTTGGCATGGGGCTGCTGCTCGGCGTGATCGGTTTTTCCGCCGCGATCATCGGCGGGCTCGGCAGTATCTACGGCGCCATCTTGGGCGGCTTCCTGTTCGCGGCGTTGCAGACCATCGGCGCCGTCGCGCTGCCGTTTGCCAGCGCCTACAAGGACGTGTTTGCCTTCACCGTCGTGATAGCGCTGATGGCTTGGCGCCCGACCGGGCTGATTCAAGAAAAAATCAGTGAACGGGTTTGAGCGCATGCCGGAAGTCAAGCAGGAATCGCAGGCCCCGTTGTGGCCGGGCCTTGTCGCTGTATCACTCTCAACCGCCTATCTGATCGCGTTGTTGGCAGTCGAAAAGCAGTCACTCGTCATTGGCCTGCTGGCATTCGGCATCTTCGTCGTGTTCGCTGCCCATTACATGGACTGGCTCAATCGGGTAAGCGGAAGTTTTGCCGATCGCGAGGGGGGGCTCAGCGCATACGCGATCCTCGCCGCTTGCGTGGTGGCGGCATTCTTCCATGACAATCATTTCGTGCTGCTGTTGTTCGTCACCGTGTTGCTCTATGCAGTGGCGACGCTCGGGCTGAATATCGAATTTGGTTATGCCGGCGTGCTTAACTTCGCGGGAGCGTCGTTCTTCGGTATCGGCGCTTATACCTCGGCCGTGCTCAATACCTATACTGCCGTACCTCACGTATTGGTACTCCTGATCGGCGGGACGCTTGCCGCCCTGATTGGATCGCTGCTACTGCTCCCGGTGCTACGAACGCGCGGCCATTATGCCGCGCTGGTCACCATCGCATTTGCGCTGCTGCTCAAGACATTTCTGGAAGTAAACGACGTGCTCGGCGGGCCCCAAGGCATGCAGGTGAAGGGCATGAGCATCCTCGGTTGGTCTTTCAACGACAATTTCGAGATCGGTAAGATCGAGATGTCGTTTTACCTCAACTATTTTGTAATCAGCTTGCTGCTTCTGTGCGGCACCTTCGTTCTGGTGCGGCGGCTGGAACGGTCATGGATCGGCCTCAACCTCGATGCGATACGGCTCGATGAGACCGCAGCGAGTTGCTTCGGACTGGATATCGCGCGCTGGAAGATCACCGCCTTCGTGCTCGGTAATTTCATAATAGGCGTGGCCGGCGCGCTCTTCGGGATGGTTGGCGGCTTTGTTGCTCCCAACAACTACACTTTCGCCGATTCGCTGATCATGGTGTCAATCCTGCTGCTCGGCGGCATAGGTAACCCATGGGGCGTGGTGGTAGCCACTTTCATCGTCGTGGTCTTGCCTGAGAAGTTGCAGACCATCCAGGAATACCGGTTCCTCCTCTATGCGTTGATCGTGATTGTGGTGCTGTTGTTCCGTCCTGAGGGGCTGCTGCCGCGGCCAGTCCGGCGCTATTTTCCCGGGGGGCGGGCATGACCTATTTGCTGGAGGCTCGCGGGCTGACCCGAAGATTTGGCGG
>JAYSPJ010001014.1:0-6688 GCA_043722155.1 Bradyrhizobium sp. | reverse complement strand
CACCGGCAACGCCGCACTGGCGCGGCGCGCCGCTGGGCCGGGCTGACCGGCCCTCCCTGCCATGACCGGGCTCCGTTTTGCCGAGCGGCTGCGCGACCTCGTCACCGGCGTCGACGTCGTGCTCTCCGACATCTGGGGCGTGGTTCATAACGGCCTGGTGTCATTCCCCGAGGCCTGCGAGGCGCTGCATGGCTTCCGTGCCCAGGGCGGCACGGTGATCCTCATCACCAATGCGCCACGGCCCGCCGATTCGGTGCAACGGCAATTGCGCAAGCTTGGCATCGCGGACGAGACCTATGACGCCATCGTCAGTTCGGGCGACCTGACTCGACATTTCGTCGCCGACCATCCGGGCAAGAAAATTTTCTGGCTTGGCCCCGAGCGCGACAATTCGATCTATCGCGGCCTGGACCCCATGCTCGCGCCGCTGGAAGCGGCCGATTACATCGTCTGCACCGGCCTGTTCGACGACGAGACCGAATCGGCTGAGGATTATCGCGGCATGATGCTGAAGGCACGCGAGCGCCAACTGACGCTGATCTGCGCCAACCCCGACATCGTGGTCGAGCGCGGCGACCGTCTGATCTATTGCGCGGGCGCGATCGCCGAGCTCTATCGCGAACTCGGTGGCGAGGTGATCTTTTACGGCAAGCCGCACCGGCCGATCTATGAACGCGCCATGGAACTCGCGGCCGGGAGCCAGAACCATGCCGCCCAGCTCAACCGCGTGCTGGCGATCGGCGATTCCGTGCGGACGGATCTGGCCGGCGCGCATGGCTTCGGTATCGACTGCCTGTTCGTGACCCGCGGCATCCACTCCGAAGAGTTCGAGGGCATCGATCAGCTCGACCCCGCCTCGGTGAGGGAATTGTTCGGCCACCCGCCCAAGGCGCTGATGCGGGAGTTGAGGTGGTAGGGGTTATCGACTGCTCGCGGACGTCATCCTGAGAGGCGCGCTCTTGCCCGCCTCGAAGGATGACGGCGTATTCGTGGTGCGAACCGCGCGCTTATGCGCTCGCCATGTCCGGGAATACCGCCTCGATCTTGGTCTTCAGCGTGGCGGCATTGAACGGCTTGACGATGTAATTGTTGACGCCGGCCTTCTTGGCGGCGATCACGTTTTCGGTCTTGGATTCCGCCGTGATCATGATGAACGGCGTGGTGGCGAGATTGGGGTCGGCACGAACCTCCCGGAGCAGGTCGTAGCCGGTCATCGGCTCCATGTTCCAGTCGGAGATCACCAGCCCGTACTTCTTGACGCGCATCTTGTTCAGCGCCGCCGATCCGTCGCTGGCGTCATCGATATTCTCGAAGCCAAGTTGCTTCAGGAGATTTCGGATGATCCGGATCATGGTGTTGTAGTCATCCACCACCAGAACCGACATCGACAAATCAACCGCCATCTTGACTCCCCCGCAACGCTACAAACCATCAACGAGCCTGCGCCAGGCCGAATAGCCCCGCAGTCCGCCCCCCACCACTAGCACCATCCGTTAAACAGCCCGTTAACCGACCTCTGCGGGAAACATGGCCGCAACACCCGTTCTGCGCTCGATCCGGCCCGGCTTGACTTCATTGGGGCCGCCGCGTCACGGTCCCGCCTCCACCCGTGTTTGTTGTCTGGACGCATTTTTTTGACGCGAACCGGTGCCCACTTCGCTTGAAAACGCCATAGGCCGAAGAATCCGTGAAATGACGTCTGGCTTCACTGTTATCCGCGACAGCACCCCCACGGCTGCCATCCCCCGGGGGGCGGTGGTGGCGATGGGCAATTTCGATGGCGTCCATCTCGGACACCGCGCGGTGATCGCGGCCGCCCTGCAGATGGGCCGCGCCCATGGCCGGCCGGCGCTGGCGGTGACCTTCGAGCCCCATCCCCGCAGCTTCTTCAGCCCCAACACCCCCCAGTTTCGGCTTACCGACGAGGCCAGCAAGCTCAGGCTTCTGGCCGGGACCGGGCTTTCCGGCGCCGTGGTGATGACCTTCGACAAGGCGCGCGCGGGGACCACGGCGCAGGATTTCATTCATCATGACCTGATCGAACGGCTCGGAATCAGCGGGATCGCGGTCGGCTACGACTTTCATTTTGGCAAGGGCCGGGTCGGTTCGCCGAGCCTGCTGGTCAGCGAAGCGCCCCGACTCGGCATCGAGGTCGATGTCCAGGCCCATATCGATATCGACGAGCGGCCGGTCTCCTCCAGCGCGATCCGGATGGCGCTCGCGGAGGGGCAGGTGGACAACGCCACCGCAATGCTCGGCGGCCCGTGGTTCGTGGCCGGCACGGTGATCCATGGCGAGAAACGCGGCCGCGAACTCGGCTACCCCACCGCCAATATCCGCCTCGACAAGAATTGCGGACTCAAGCATGGCATCTATGCGGTGCGGGTCGGCCGCGGTGAGGGAAAAGACCATCTGCGCCTCGACGGCGTCGCCAGTTTCGGCCGCCGCCCGACCTTCGACAATGGCGCGCCGCTCCTGGAAGTGTTCCTGTTCGATTTCAAGGGCGACCTCTATGGCGCGTCGCTGGATGTCGCCTTCATCGCCTTCATCCGCGACGAATTGAAATTCGACGGCGTCGAAGCGCTGGTGCGCCAGATGGACGACGACAGCGCCAGGGCCCGCGCGGCGCTGGCGGCGGCGCCGGAGGCGTTTCCGAAGCTCGGAGCGGTCGATTGAGCAAGACCGAAAAGCAGAAGATGCTGGCGGGCGAACTGTATCGTCTCGACGCCGAAATTGCGGCCGAGCAGGCGGTGACCAAGGCCTGGCTGGTGCGCTACAACGCGGCGCTGTCGAGCCGGGCCAGACCGTTACCGGCAATCCGGCCCGCCCGCGTCACCCGAAACCGTCATCCGAAGACTGACGGCCGATATCCGGCGGGCTTTGCGATTTCCCCGCTTGGCTGCTATGGAAAGCTCATGTTTGCGCGGCGCTCCATCAGCATTAGCGGCCCGGCTTCCGCCTGAGCTTCGGCGCGGCGCAAGACCGGGACCTTATCCATTCATCCGCGATGAATCGCGTACCAGCGCCCCTTGAGCCAAACCAGAGCATTCATGTCCGAGAAGCCGCAAAAATCCGACGTTACCGACTACTCCAAAACCCTGTTCCTGCCGCAGACGGAATTCCCGATGCGCGCCGGCCTGCCGCAGCGCGAGCCGGAAATCCTCAAGCGCTGGAACGAGATCGGCCTCTACGGCAAGCTGCGCGAGAGTGCCGCCGGCCGCGCCAAATTCGTGCTGCATGACGGCCCGCCCTACGCCAACGGCAACATCCATATCGGCCACTCCCTCAACAAGATCCTCAAGGACGTGGTGACCAAGAGCCAGCAGATGCTCGGCTTCGATTCCAATTACGTGCCGGGCTGGGACTGCCACGGCCTGCCGATCGAATGGAAGATCGAGGAAGAGAACTACCGCTCCAAGGGCAAGCAGAAGCCGGACTTCAAGGATTCTGCCGCCATGGTGGCGTTCCGGAAGGAATGCCGCGCCTATGCGACGCACTGGCTCAATGTGCAGCGCGAGGAATTCAAGCGGCTCGGCATCATCGGCGACTGGGATCATCCCTACGCCACGATGGACTACGCCGCCGAAGCCCAGATCGCGCGCGAGTTGATGAAGTTCGCCGCCAATGGTCTGCTCTATCGCGGCTCCAAGCCGGTGATGTGGAGCGTCGTGGAAAAGACCGCGCTGGCGGAAGCCGAAATCGAATACGAGGACTACACCAGCGATACGGTGTGGGTGAAATTTCCGGTTACGTCGCCGGTGCATGGCGCGCTCGCCACCGCCAGCGTCGTGATCTGGACCACCACGCCCTGGACGCTGCCCGGCAACCGCGCCATCAGTTTCTCGACGAAAATTTCCTATGGCCTCTACAAGGTCACCGATGCGCCCGGCGATAACTGGGCCAGGAATGGCGATCTGCTGATTCTGGCGGATGCGCTGGCGGAAGCCGTGTTCAAGCAGGCGCGAGTCACCGCCTATGAGAAGGTGCGCGACTTGCCGGCCGATACGCTCGATGCGGTGGAATGCGCCCATCCGCTGAAGGGTGTCGGCGGCGGATACGAATTCGTTGTACCGCTTCTCGAAGGCGAGCACGTCACCGACGATACCGGCACCGGTTTTGTTCATACCGCGCCCGGCCATGGCCGCGAGGATTTCGAGGTCTGGACCGCGAATGCGCGCGATCTGGCGGCGCGCGGCATCAACGCCACCATCCCCTACACCGTCGATGAGAACGGCGCCTTCACCGATCACGCGCCGGGCTTCACGGGAAAGCGCGTCATCAACGACAAGGGCGAAAAGGGCGACGCCAACGAGGCCGTGATCAAGGCGCTGGTCGAGCGCGGCATGCTGCTGGCGCGCGGCCGGCTCAAGCATCAATACCCGCATTCGTGGCGCTCGAAAAAGCCGGTGATCTTCCGCAACACGCCGCAATGGTTCATTGCGATGGACAAGGATATCGCGGCCCCTTCTTCACCTCTCCCATCGGGAGAGGTAAGGGAAGGCGACACGCTGCGCGCCCGCGCGATGCACGCGATCGCGGTGACGCAATGGGTGCCGCCGTCGGGCCGCAACCGCATCAACGGCATGATCGATAGCAAGCCCGACTGGGTGATCTCGCGCCAGCGCGCCTGGGGCGTGCCGATCGCGGTGTTCGTGCGCGAGAAGGGCGATGGCTCTGCCGAAATCCTGCAGGACGAAATCGTCAATCAGCACATCGCCGAAGCCTTCATGCAGGAAGGCGCCGACGCCTGGTACATGGACGGGGCGCGCGAACGCTTTCTCGGGCCCCGCGCCGGCGAGGACTGGAAAAAGGTCGACGATATCTGCGACGTCTGGTTCGATTCCGGCTCGACCCACGCCTTCGTGCTGGACGACCGCCGGCATTTTCCGCAACTCGGCAATATCGTCCGCAAGGTCGATGGCGGCGCGGATACCGTGATGTATCTGGAGGGCAGCGACCAGCATCGCGGCTGGTTCCAGTCCTCGCTGCTGGAAAGCTGCGGCACCCGCGGCCGCGCGCCCTACGACGTGGTGCTGACGCATGGCTTCACGCTCGACGAGAACGGCCGCAAGATGTCGAAGTCGCTCGGCAACACCATCGAGCCGCAAAAGGTGATGAAGGATTCCGGCGCCGATATCTTGCGGCTGTGGGTCTGCGCCACCGACTATGCCGACGACCAGCGCATCGGCCCGGAAATCCTGAAAAACACCATCGAGACCTACCGCAAGCTGCGCAACTCGATGCGCTGGATGCTCGGTACGCTGCATCATTTCGAGCGCAGCGACACTGTGGCGTTCGCCGAGATGCCCGAACTGGAGCGGCTGATGCTGCATCAGCTCGCAGGCCAGGCGGCCATCGTGCGCAAGGCCTATGCCGAATTCGACTACAAGACCGTGGTCGCGAGCCTCTCCGTATTCATGAACACCGAACTGTCGGCGTTCTATTTCGATATCCGGAAAGACACGCTGTATTGCGACCCGCCGTCGTCGCTGGCGCGCAAGGCGGCGCTGACCACGATCGACATCATCTGCGATGCGATCCTGAAATGGCTGGCGCCGGTGCTGAGTTTCACCACCGAAGAGGCGTGGCGGATGTACCGGCCCGACGCCGAGCCCTCCGTGCATCTGACGCAGTTCCCGACGGCGTTCGAAGCGTTCCGCGATGACGCGCTGGCGGCGAAATGGGAGACCATCCGCGACGTCCGCCGCGTCGTCACCGGCGCGCTGGAGCTCGAGCGCGCCGCCAAGACCATCGGCTCCTCGCTCGAGGCCTCGCCGCTGGTCCATGTTTCGGACCCGAAGATCTTTGCGACGCTGTTCGATATCGACCTGGCCGAGGTTTTTATCACCTCGAACGCGATGGCGACCAATGACGATGCGCCGGCCGGTGCGTTCCGGCTCAACGAGGTCCCCGGCGTCGCCGTCGTGGTCGAGAAAGCCGTCGGAATCAAATGCGCGCGGTCGTGGAAGATCCTGCCCACCGTGGGCGAAGATGCCGAATATCCCGACGTCTCGCCGCGCGACGCCCAGGCGCTGCGCGAATGGAAGGCGCTGGGCGTGACGGTGTAATACGCTATCGTCGTCCCGCGAAAGGACCCATAATCCCGTGCGTCCGAGACAGATACGAGACGATGATCGACGACCTTCCAAACCAGCGACGGCACGGCGTGGGTCCCGGCATTCGCCGGGACGACATGGTGTGTCGTATCGGCGACCAAACCATGAAATCCCGCCTCCGCCCCGGGATCATCGCCGCCGTCGTCGCTCTCGCGCTCGATCAGGCTTCAAAACTCTGGCTGCTGTTCGTGTTCGACATCGCCCATCGCGGCGCAGTGAGGGTTACGCCGTTCTTCGACCTGGTGCTGGCCTGGAATGTCGGGATCAGCTTCGGCTGGTTCCAGAGCGACAGCCAGCACGTCCAGGTCATCCTGATGCTCGTCAAGGCGGTGGCGGTCGTGGTTCTGGCGATCTGGATGGCGCGGTCGCAAACCCTGCTGGCTACGATCGCCCTCGGCCTGATTATCGGCGGGGCCATCGGCAACGCCATCGACCGCTTCGCCTATGGCGCGGTGGTCGATTTCGCCCTGTTCCACCTCCAGATCGGGGGGAAAACCTTCAATTGGTACGTGTTTAACCTTGCCGACGTGGCGATTGTTGCCGGGGTAGCGGGCCTGCTGTATGATTCCTTC
>JAYSPJ010001013.1:0-17631 GCA_043722155.1 Bradyrhizobium sp. | reverse complement strand
GCGGCCGAAAAGGTCGCGGCATCCGTAATGATTGAGCGCGAAGGCGTCGGCGGCGGTAACAATGATGGATGAATCCCAGGGCGATGTTGCGCCGGTTGCGACGCGCTGCGGCTTCGTCGCACTGATCGGCGCCCCCAATGTCGGCAAGTCCACGCTGGTCAATGCGCTGGTCGGCTCCAAGGTCACCATCGTCTCGCGCAAGGTGCAGACCACCCGGGCGCTGATCCGCGGCATCGTGATCGACAACAACGCCCAGATCATCCTGGTCGATACCCCCGGCATCTTCATGCCCAAGCGAAGGCTCGATCGCGCCATGGTGTCGACCGCCTGGAGCGGGGCGCATGACGCCGATCTGGTCTGCGTGCTGCTCGACGCCCGCGAGGGGATCGATGAGGAGGCCGAGGCGATCTTCACCAAGCTGGCGATCGTCAATCATCCCAAAATCCTGGTCATCAACAAGGTCGATATTGTCTCCAAGGAAAAGTTGTTGAAGCTGGCGCAGGCCGCCAACGAGCGGTTGAAATTTGCCGAGACTTTCATGGTTTCGGCGATGACCGGCGATGGCGTCGACGACCTGCGCCATAAGCTGGCCGAGATGGTGCCGCCGGGGCCGTTCCATTATCCCGAGGACCAGATGTCGGACGCGCCGATGCGGCATCTGGCTGCGGAAATCACCCGGGAGAAGATCTTCCGCCAGCTGCATCAGGAACTGCCGTATCAGTCCACGGTCGAGACCGACAGCTGGACCGAGCGCAAGGATAAATCCATCCGCATCGAGCAGACCATCTTTGTCGAGCGCGAAAGCCAGCGCAAGATCATGCTCGGCAAGGGCGGTGCCACCATCAAGTCGATCGGCGCGGATTCGCGCAAGGAAATCGCCGAGATCGTCGGCGTGCCCGTGCACCTGTTCCTGTTCGTGAAGGTGCGCGAAAACTGGGGCGACGATCCCAACCGCTACCGCGAAATGGGACTCGAATTCCCGAAGGAATAGCCGGCGTCCCGATGACCGTACCCAGGAACGTGCTGTGGTTTGAAGTGCTGCTCTATCTGTCGCTGACGCTCGACGCGCTGTCGGTGGCGTTCCGGGACCGGACGCCGAGCGCACAGATGACGGAATCGATGATCATGGTGGCCAGCCTGATGGCGGCCGGTCTGATCCTGCTGCTGGTCTACTTCGTCTGGCTTGCCGCACGGCGGCGCAAGAACTGGCCGCGCTGGGCGCTGTCGGCCGCGCTGGTGCTCTCCGCGATCTCGCTTGTGCAGATCGTCGGTGAGCGGGGCCTGGAGTTCGACAGCGGCGTCGAGATCGTTTCGTGCGCCTTGACGGCGGCCGGTCTGTTTTTTTCCTTCACCGGCGACGCGCGGGACTGGTTCAACGCGTAGCGATTTCCACCGTCTTTCCGGGCCCGGCAATCGCGCACCCGGGAATGGCGGGTTCAGCGTGTCAATGCCCGGCCTCGACGGCGACCTTGCTGGCCTCGGGACAGGCTTCCACGGTGCGGGAGGCTTTGATGGCGGTCTCGCCGATCAGGTCCGCGACACTGCTGAAATTACCGACCACCGTCGTGATATCGCGCGTTCCCGGCGTGACCGCGTCGCTCTCGCTGCCGAGCAGCGCGATGATGATGCGGCCGCCCTTGCTCTTCTTGCTCAGCCTGCGGACCGTGTATTGAATCATCGCGTCGGACGGCCTGCCGACGTAGCAGACGCACAATGCGGCGGCCGGCGACAGGTCGAGCGAGAAGAACCGCGACATCGACAGGGCGTCGGCGGTCTCGGCGGTAGCGCCTAGCCCGCGTCGGGTCATGATCTGAGCGAGAATCACGGCGGCGGCCTCGTCGAGCTTGCCGGATCCGGGAAGGCACAGCACGGCGCCCGGTTGCTGCCATCGCTCCGGCAGAGCAAGCGTCAAGCCGGCATCGGCGACCGGCTCCAGGCGGGCGAGATCCGAGCGGGTATCGACGACCGCGACTTCGCCGGGCAACTGGTCTTCGTGCGCTTCGAGATCGCTGACCACTTCGTGGACGGTGGCGAGAACCCGCTCCATCCGCTCGCGATCCAGCCTGCCGAGACGCGCGTCCGCTTCGGCGAGGCGCAGGCCGTCCAGCATGATGGTGTCGTAATAGCCCTCGAGCGAAGCGTCGCCGAGGAAGGTCTGCGCTTGCTGCGACGCCTCGATCGGGTCGCCGGCAAGCATCCGCTGATACACCAGTTGCGGCGGCGTCAGCGCCGGCTCGTTGCCGAGCAGGACATCGAGAAACTGAAGGCGGTCGACATGGCGGCCGACCACGACCAGACAGACGGTGAGGGGCGTCGCCAGCACCAGCCCGATCGGGCCCCATAGCCAGGTCCAGAACGATGCCGACAACGATGGCGACCGGGGAGAGGCCTGCGCTGCGTCCGTACACCTGCGGCTCCACCACCTGCGCTGAAATCACCTGAAGCGTCGCGAACAGCGCCACGGTCATCAGCAGCATTTCCCAGCCGGAGCCAACGGCGGCGGCCAGGATCAATGGAAACACCGCCGATATCGGTGTGCCGACGTAAGGCACGAACCGCAGGATCATGGCGATCAGCCCCCACAGCGGCGCGCTCGGCACGCCGATCAGCTGCAGACCGATCCCGATGAGCAGACCGAACGAGGCGTTGACGATAATCTGGTTCAGGAACAGCCGGCTCAGTCGCTGCCCGGCATCATCCAGCGCGGCTGTGGTGCGCTGCATGTCGTGCGATCCGGCCAGCCGGATGAACCGGTTGCGCAGGTCCTGCCGCTGCATCAGGATGAAGATCACGAAGATGATGACGATGCCGGTGGTGGTGAGCGGCTGGATCAGCGGCTGGATGATGGCGACCAGCGTCGTCAGCGTGCCCGGATCGGGCTGCCTGATCTCCACCGGAATCGGTTTGTCGTTCGGCTGCCGTCGCAGGCCATCGACGGCTTGTCCGCGGGCAGGATTGTGCAGTTCGCTGTCCAGTTCCCGCAGCACTTTTGAAGCGCGCTCCAGCGTGCCGGAGCCGCCGGCCGCAACCCCGCGCAGGTTCTGGATCTTTTCGCGCAACGTTTGCTGGTAGCCGGGCAATTCCTCGGCAAGCCGGTTGGCCTGCGACACCATCAGGCCGCCGAGGCTGAAGATGATCGAGAAGCCGACGAATACCGCGAGCAGCACCGCCAGCCGGCTCGGCACCCGCCACGATTGCAGCCGGATGACGAAAGGCGCGAGCACGAAGCTGAAGAGCACCGCGAGCGCGACTGGAACCAGGATTTCGCGGGCGAAATACAGGCCGGTGACGATCAGGCCCGCGACCGCGAGATTGATCAGCGCGGTGCCTTTGGGCCGTTGCAGTTCGATCGGGGGAACAGTTTCTGCCAATAGAAGAAATCCGCGGAGGTCCATACAGACGTCCGTCCAGTCAGGCCGTAGCCGGTGGAGGAGGGGGCACAACCGCTGGCGGGGGCGAATGTTCCTGTGATGCGCAGGGCATCAACCTGTCCGTCATTCCGGGGCGATGCGAAGCATCGAACCCGGAATCTCGAGATTCCGGGTCTGGTCCTTCGGACCATCCCGGAATGACAGCCGCTAAAGCTGCGCTCCGCAACGGAATCCTGTATTCTTTTCTCCATGGAATGGACCGACGAAGGCATCGTGCTTGGGGTGCGGCGGCATGGCGAATCCTCGGCCATTGTCGAACTCCTGACGCGCGGCCATGGCCGCCATCTGGGCCTGGTGCGCGGCGGCGCCGGCAAGCGGATGCGGCCGATGCTGCAGCCCGGCAACAGCGTCCGGGCGGTGTGGCGGGCGCGGCTCGACGAGCATCTCGGCTATTACGTCATCGAGGGCACGCGGCTGCGCGCGGCCACCGTGCTGGCGTCGTCGCATGCGACCTATGGCGTGACCCATCTGGCCTCGCTGGCGCGGCTGTTGCCGGAGCGCGACCCGCATGAAGACATCTACGAGATGCTGGAGCGCACGCTGGATGATTTCGACGACATCGGCGAAGCCGCCATTCAGTTGATCAAATTCGAACTGGCGATGCTCACCGAACTCGGCTTCGGGCTCGATCTGGAAAACTGCGCCGCGACCGGCGAGACCTCGGACCTGATCTATGTCTCGCCGAAATCCGGCGGCGCGGTGTCGCGGCGGGCCGGCGATCCCTGGCGCGACCGGCTGTTGCGGCTGCCGGCGTTTTTGCGCGAGGGCGGCGGCGGTCCGAACGGCTGGTCGGACCAGGATCTGCAGGACGGTTTTGTGCTCACGGGGTTGTTCCTGCTGCGTCACGTGCTGGAGCCGCGCGGGCAGGGCCACTCCGACGCCCGCGACGGGTTTATCAATGCGGTGACGAAGCATCGGGCGAGGGTCAGTCCGGAGGTGTGATCGAAGCGGGAGCCTTCAACACGTCGTTCCGGCGAACGCCGGAACCCATACCCCGCGGCCTGTCGATAGAAGCCGTGGTTATAGCCGTTTTCTTTCATAAACACCTGTGTTTATGGGTCCCGCCACGCGCCGGGCCACGAACTGCCCTGATTCGCGGCTTGCCCGATTCACCCCAAAAGCTTAACTCCTCCCCATGGGAAAACGACTGATTCCGCCTGAACCGGCTGAGATCCACGAGGTCATGCTGCGCGACGCGCTCGAGGAGCGCTACCTCGCTTATGCGCTCTCGACCATCATGCACCGCGCGCTGCCGGACGCCCGCGACGGCCTGAAACCGGTGCACCGGCGCATCCTCTACGGCATGCGGCTGCTGCGGCTCGACCCCGGCACGCCATTTAAGAAGTCCGCAAAAATCGTCGGCGACGTGATGGGCTCGTTCCATCCGCATGGCGACCAGTCGATCTACGACGCGCTGGTGCGGCTGGCGCAGGATTTCTCCTCGCGCTATCCGCTGGTCGACGGCCAGGGCAATTTCGGCAATATCGACGGCGATAATCCGGCCGCCTACCGCTACACCGAAGCGCGCATGACCGAGGTCGCGCGCCTGCTGCTCGAGGGCATCGACGAGGACGGCGTCGAGTTCCGGGCCAATTACGACGGCCAGACCAAAGAGCCGATCGTGCTGCCCGGCGGCTTTCCGAACTTGCTCGCCAACGGCGCGCAGGGCATCGCGGTCGGCATGGCAACCTCGATCCCGCCGCACAACGCCGCCGAATTGTGCGACGCCGCCCTGCATCTGATCGACAAGCCCGACGCCAAATCGAAGACGCTGCTGAAATGGGTCAAGGGTCCGGATTTCCCGACCGGCGGCATCATCGTCGATTCCAAGGAGAGCATTGCCGAGGCCTACATGACCGGGCGCGGCTCGTTCCGCACCCGCGCCAAATGGAATCAGGAAGAGGGCGCCCGCGGTACCTGGGTCGTGGTGATCACCGAAATTCCGTGGCTGGTGCAGAAGTCGCGGCTGGTTGAAAAAATCGCCGAGCTGCTCAACGAGAAGAAGCTGCCGCTGGTCGGCGACGTCCGCGACGAATCTGCCGAAGACATTCGCCTTGTGATCGAGCCGAAATCCCGTGCGGTTGATCCGGAATTGCTGATGGAATCGCTGTTCAAGCTGACCGAGCTGGAAAGCCGGATTCCGCTGAACCTCAACGTGCTGGTGAAGGGCCGCATTCCCAAGGTGCTCGGTTTGGCCGAATGCCTGCGCGAATGGCTCGATCATCTGCGCGACGTGCTGCTGCGCCGCTCCAACTATCGGAAAGAACAGATCGAGCACCGGCTGGAAGTGCTCGGCGGTTACCTGATCGCCTATCTGAACATCGACAAGGTGATCAAGATCATCCGGATCGAGGACGAGCCGAAGCCGGCGCTGATAAAGGCGTTCAAGCTGACGGAGATCCAGGCTGACGCCATCCTCAACATGCGGCTGCGCAGTTTGCGCAAGCTCGAGGAATTCGAGATCCGCACCGAGGACAAGAACCTTCGAGCCGAGCTGAAGGGTATCAAGGGGATTCTCGCTTCCGAGCCGGAGCAGTGGTCGAAGGTCGGCGAGCAGGTACGGAAGGTCCGCGACATTTTCGGGCCGAAGACTCCGCTCGGCAAGCGCCGCACCCAGTTTGCCGACGCGCCCGAGCACGATCTCGCCGCGATCGAGGAAGCTTTTGTCGAGCGCGAACCGGTCACCGTGGTGGTGTCCGACAAGGGCTGGGTGCGCACGCTGAAGGGCCATGTCGCCGATCTCTCGGGGCTGACCTTCAAGACCGACGACAAGCTCGACAAGGCGTTCTTTGCCGAGACCACCTCAAAGCTGCTGCTGTTCGCCACCAACGGCCGCTTCTATTCGCTCGATGTCGCCAAATTGCCGGGCGGGCGCGGCCATGGCGAGCCGATCCGCATGTTCATCGACATGGAGCAGGACACCGCGATCGTGTCGCTGTTCGTCAACAAGGGCGGCCGCAAGTTCCTGATCGCGAGCCTCGAGGGCCAGGGTTTTGTCGTGGGCGAGGACGATTGCGTCGGCAATACCCGCAAGGGCAAGCAGGTGCTGAACGTGGAAATGCCGAACGAAGCCTGCGCGATCGCCACCGTCAGCGGCGATACCGTCGCCGTGATCGGCACCAACCACAAGATGGTGGTCTTCCCGCTCGACCAGGTGCCGGAAATGGCGCGCGGCCGCGGTGTGCGGCTGCAGAAATACACCAGCGCGTCGCTGTCGGATGTCGCGACATTCGAATCCAGGGCCGGTCTGGCCTGGAAAGATTCGGCCGGGCGCGACCAGAGCATGAGCTGGAAGGAATTGTCCGACTGGCGCGGCAACCGCGCCGACGCCGGCCGTCTCGCGCACGGCCTGCCGAAGTCGAACAAGTTCGGCAAAGGTGTGGAGTAGGGCGTCGTCCCTGCGAACGCAGGGACCCATACCGCGTTGTCCTCTCGATCAAGGCGGAATGTCTGAGACCGTGCACAACACGACGGCCTGTGGCTATGGGTCCCTGCGTTCGCAGGGACGACGAGCTGTGATAACCGCCGTAATAGTATTCGCCACTTCGCCTGCGCTATAATCGCAAGCGGCCGGACCAAACGGCTCCGCAACGGTTAGCACTGGCGTCATGGCCCATCCCCACGATCACGACCATTCCCACGCGCACGATCATGCCGGGCACAGTCACGCGCCCGACAATTTCGGGTTCGCGTTCGCCGTCGGCATTGCGCTCAATATCGCGTTCGTCGCGGCCGAGCTGGTTTTCGGTTACGCCGCCAACTCGCTGGCGCTGATCTCGGATGCGGTTCACAATTTCTCCGACGTGATCGCGCTCATGCTGGCATGGGCCGCGGGATGGCTCGGTCGCAAGCAGCCGACCGAGCAACACACCTATGGCTACCGGCGGGCCTCGATCCTCGCAGCCCTCGTCAATGCCGGCCTTCTCCTGATCGCGGTCGGCGCCATTGCCGTCGAGGCCATCGACCGCATCAGGCAACCCGCCGAGGTCGCGGGCTCGACCGTCGTTTGGGTCGCTGCGCTCGGCATCGTCGTCAACGGCGCCACCGCGCTGCTGTTCATGCGCGGCCGCGATGGCGATCTCAATATCCGCGGCGCCTATCTGCACATGGCGGCGGACGCCGGCGTTTCCGTTGGTGTGGTGGTCGCGGCATTGCTGATCATGCTGACGGGATGGCTGTGGATCGATCCGGCGATCAGCCTGTGCATCGCCGCCGTGGTGCTGGCGAGCGGCTGGGGCCTTGCCCGCGACAGCGTCAATCTCGCACTCGACGGCGTCCCCAGAGGTATCGAGCTTGCTGACGTGAAGGAATATCTCGGAGCGCTCGAAGGCGTCACCGAGGTACACGACCTCCATATCTGGGCGATGAGCACCAACGAAACCGCGCTGACGGCGCATCTGGTTCGGCCCGGCGGCACCGACGATTCATTCCTGCACGGCGTCTGCGAGCAACTCTCGCACCGCTTCAACATCCATCACGCCACGCTGCAGATCGAGGCCGGCAGCGATGTCTGCAAACTCGCG
Source organism: Bradyrhizobium sp. (assembly GCA_043722155.1). Taxonomy (GTDB): domain Bacteria; phylum Pseudomonadota; class Alphaproteobacteria; order Rhizobiales; family Xanthobacteraceae; genus Bradyrhizobium. The sequence continues at coordinate 9,677 of JAYSPJ010001013.1, read as the reverse complement.
CCGGCGGAGGTGGTGTAGGCTGCATGCGAACGGCGTCGCTTCGGGCGCAGGCGAAATTGCGGGACCCGCGTGCGACAAAACAGCCCGACGGGCAAAGTTCCGCTTAACCCGTCGGGCAAAGCTCGGGCGCACCGCGCCGCGAGAATGCGAAGCCGTGTTCTTACGCTGTTTGAAATTTGAATCGGAAACTCACCCCCACGTCGTCCCGGACAAGTGAGCGCAAGCGAACGCAGATCCGGGACCCCTACCGCGTTGTGCCCTCGATATGACGCGATGGATGACGCAATCTTCGCCAAACTGATGTCGGTGGCTATGGGTCACTGCTTTCCAGGCTGTGCGAAAACTCTAACGTTCAACTTGCGTATAGAATTGCCGTCTCGATTTCGCCGATGCGGAAACCAATTGTACTGGCAGCCTCTGTCGGAAGAAGGAAATTTAGAAAGCAATTCTGTGGTTCTTTGGCTTGAGCGCGTTTTCACACAACCTCTTTCGCAGGGACGAGGCGGAGAGGCGGTGCTCGCGCCGAGCCACAAAACCTCAGATCACCCCCGCCAGCCGTAGCAGCACCCCCGCGGCGCACGAGCCCGCCAGCACCGTCAGCATCCCCATATTGAAGCGGAAGATCGCGGTGGCCGCGGCGATCGCCAAAGCCAGCGCCGGAAAATCGACGCTCGACCACACCGGCATGTCGAACGACAGCCCGAACGACCGAACCGGCGAGGTTTCGCGGAACACGGTGTGCAGCGCGAACCAGATCGACAGGTTGAGAATCACGCCGACTACGGCGGCCGTGATGGTGCCCAGCGCGCCGGCCAGCCCCTTGTTGCCCCGGAGGGTCTCGACGAACGGCGCGCCGAGGAAGATCCAGAGGAAGCAGGGCGTGAAGGTGACCCAGGTCGCCAGCAATCCGCCGAGCGTGCCTGCCAGCATCGGCGACAGCGTGCCGGGATCGCGAAAGGCGGCCATGAAGCCGACGAACTGCAGCACCATGATCAGCGGTCCGGGCGTGGTCTCGGCCATGCCGAGGCCATCGAGCATCTCGCGCGGCTGCACCCAGTGATAATGCTCGACCGCCTGCTGTGCGACGTAAGCCAGCACCGCATAGGCGCCGCCGAACGTCACCATCGCCATCTTGCTGAAGAACAGGGCGATCTGGCTGAACACATTGGCCTGGCCGAACGCGATCAGCAGGGCCGCGACCGGTACCAGCCACAGCAGCAGCCAGACCGCGCTGACCTTCAGGGCGCGCCCAACGCTCGGGCGGATATGATCGGGCAATTCCTCGCCGAGCATGCTGTCGACCGCGGCGCCATTCTTGCCGCCGTGCTCGACCGCGGCAAATTCGCTTCGTCCGCTCCTGGCGCCGAAATATCCGATCACGCCTGCGGCGATGATGATGACCGGGAACGGCACGTTGAAGAAGAAGATCGCGACGAAGGCAATGGCGGCAAGCCCGATCATGATCCGGTTGCGCAGCGCGCGTTTGCCGACGCGGAACACGGCCTGGATCACGATCGCCAGCACCGCGGCCTTCAACCCGAAGAACACCGCCTCGACGAACCCGACCTTGCCGAAGGCGGCGTAGATGTAGCTCAGCCCCATGATGGCGATGATGCCGGGGAGAATGAACAAGCCGCCGGCCATGATGCCGCCGGCGGTGCGGTGCAGGAGCCAGCCGATATAGGTCGCCAGCTGCTGCGCCTCGGGTCCCGGCAAAAGCATGCAGTAATTCAGCGCATGCAGAAACCGGCTTTCGGAAATCCAGTTCTTCTCCTCGACCAGGATGCGATGCATCACCGCGATCTGTCCCGCCGGGCCGCCGAAACTCAGCAGGGCCACCCGCAGCCAGACCCGAAAGGCTTCACCGAAGCTGATGCCGTGGCCGGCATCTGCCCCGGTGGTCTTCTCATTCGCTCCGATATTGATCACGGCTTTGCCTTGTTGGTGGGCCAGTTATGGGTTTCGCCCGATGCATCCCGGCACCAGCGATAGAAGGCGTCGTACAACACGATGCCGGCCTCGAGCTGCTCGAGATCGTCATCATACATCCGCGACAGCCCGAGCGATGCCGCCAGCAGCCCGGGCGCTTCCGGCGACAGGTCGATCCTGCCGGTATCGGCGGCGCGTACCATGGTTGCGAGGCGCAACATCGGCGGCGTCGCGAGATCGAACTCCTCGACCATCACGTCGAAGGTACAGAGTTCGCCGCGATGGCTCCAGAACACGTTTTCGATATCGAACGGGACGGCGGCAAAGCGCTCGCCGACCGCGACCACTTCGGACGGCGCCACAAACAGAAACACCGCGTTCGGATCGACGAACCTGCGGATCAGCCAAGGGCAGGCGATACGGTCGATCTTCGGCCGGGCCCGGGTGACCCAGACGGTGCGGCCCTGCGCATCGCGGGCCGGCAGTTTTGCCGCCGGCACCAGCGGCAGCTTGGCGGCCTTCCAGCCCTCGAAGCCGCCTTCAAGCGCTTCGGCCGAAACGCCGGCATGTCGCAGCCAGGCCGCGGTGCCCTCGGAAAGCTTCAGGCCGCGCTGGCAGACCACGATGGCCGAGCGTCCCGTGAATTGCTCGCCCCAGTCGGCGGCTTGCTGGTGGCTTCGCCTCACCGCGCCGGGAATCAGTCTGGGATCGGCGGCGAAATCCTCGTCGGTGCGAACGTCGATCAGGGCAGGGGTGTTCGGCGTGCCGATCAGCCGTGCCAGTTTGTCAGCAGATATGGTTGTGAATGATGACATGGGTGCGCCCTCGTGAGAGATACGGGACGCGATACTTGGGCATGTCGCCTCGTGGGGAGATCGCAAAACCCCCATAAGCTGCCAAATAAGCGAACCGGCGCGGGCTGTCAATGCGCGTAACGCGGAAGGGCGGATCGCCGGTGTGGCCCGCCGTGCGGTGGCGGCGATGCGCTCCGGGTTACAGATTGATCCCGAACTTCGCCAGCGCCCAGGCCGTGATGAAATACAGCACGATGGTCAGCGCGCAGCTTGCGCCGAGCGAAAGCCAAAAACCCACGCCTGCGCGAAGCATCGCCGGCATCACGAGGAACATGGGAAGCGAAGGCAGCACATACCAGAAGGTCGCCTCTGCATGACCGGCAATGCGCTCGATATCCCTGGTGTCGCGCCAAAGCCAGAGAATGCCGAGCAGCGACACCAGCGGCAGGGAAACGATCAACGCACCGAAGGCCGGGCTGCGCTTCGCAATTTCGGACACGGCGGCAATAATGATGCCCGACAACAGAATTTTGATGATGAAGTAGGCCATGGCACGATCATTTCCCGGGGCAAGCATGCCGGCGCGATGCCGTCAGGCAAGATGCCACAGACCGGGTCGGCGAGACAGGGGAGACGGGGGTGGGTGAATGGACCGGGGTGGCGATCGCACTGGCCTCGAGTTGCCTTGGTGGCACCGCCAATCTGGTGCTCGGGCTGGTCGCCGTAGTCGGATCGCCACGACAGAGGGCGGCAAGCCGTAGCCGTGCAAACCCGTGCGCCTAATTGGCAAATTCTTCTAATTGGCAAATTCTTCTAATTGGATCGTGTCATCACGGCGCCGCTGTGTCGTCGAACCCACGGGTGCGGTGGGAACGGCCCGGTGTGGCCGCGAACGAAGTCCTCGACATGCCCGGGCACGGCTGCGCCCTCGATGTCGCAGCGGGTCTGGATTTCGGCGGCGATATCCCTCGAGATGTCCTGTGACCAATGTTCGAGGGTGTTGAAGGCGATCACGCGGACCGGGTCATGAAACTGCCCGGCGAGGAGGTCGGCGACAATGGTTTCGAGGTCGATCCGCTCGATTTCGATTTCGCAGTAAACTTCCCCCTGCCGACCCCTGCGGTCGACGACGAGGTAGGCGGTCTGATCCGCCCCATAGGGTATCTTCCAGCCATTTCTTGGCATCGGTAATCTCCACCGCCGCAGCGTTGCAGAACTATGCGGCAAAACAGGATTTGTTCCGGCGTCCGGAACTCAATTTTGCGCGTGGCAGCGCGCTGGCCTTCATGGTGTGCTCAAATGACCAGCACGACGCCCGACGCCAGCAGCAGCACCAGCACCACCTTGCGGAACGCGGCCTCGTCGAGGCGGCCGAACAGTTTCAGGCCGAGCCAGGTGCCCGCGAGCAGGGCAGGCAGTCCGACCAGGAAGAGCTGGACGGTATCCGGCGTGATGGCGCCCTCGGCGCCGATCCACAACGCGCTCATCAGGAAGATGGCGACGGCGACCGGCTGAAACACCGTGCGCTGCACGTCCTTGGGCCAGCCGCGCAGGCCGCACCAGATCGTGACCAGGATTCCGGCAAGCCCCGTCATGCCGCCGAGCACGCCGTTGAGGAAACCGACGCCGGCATCAGCAACGGGGCTGGCCGCTTTCACCGGCGGAATCGCCGGGCGAAACAGCGCATAGAGGCTGTAGAGAACCAGAAACACGCCGACGCCCATCGGGAAGGGCAAACAGCGCCGGACCGTCAGGACGCGGCAGGCGGCTTCTTCAGCAGAAACAGCGCCAGCAGCGCCGACAGACTGAGCGCGGATGAGACCATCAGCACGCGGCTGCCCATCACGTCGATCAGCAGGCCGAACGCCAGCGGGGCTGCGGCCTGCGCCATCCGCGCCGGTGCGCCGATGATGCCGAGCCGGTAGCCATAATTTTGCGGGCCGAAGATCGCCAGCGGCAGGGTGCCGCGCGCAATGGTCAGGATGCCGTTGCCGGTGCCGTGGAAGATCGCGAACAGGCTTGCCGCGGGGCCGCCGACCAGCCCGACGATGGCGGCGCCGATCGGGTGGGTCAGGCATGCGAGCCGGGTCGACAGCAGCGGATGATAGCGGCTGAGAAAGCCCGCCTCGAAGACGCGGGCGGCGACTTGCGCCGGGCCGATCAGAGCGCCGGCGGCAACCGCTTGCAAGGTCGTCGCGCCCGCGGATTCCAGAATGCGCGGCAGGTGCGCCGCCATTGCGCCGGTAACGGTCCAGGCCGCCGCAAAGGCGAACGCCAGCAGGATCATGGTGCGATCGATCGGGATCTGCGGCTTGACGGCTGCCGCGACCGCCGCCTTGGCGCCCTTCACCGCGGGCAGCATGAAGAAGTTGAGCGGCAGGCCGATCAGGATATGCGCGAGCGCCCAGGCAAAGCAGGTGTTGCGCCAGCCGATGGTTTCGAGGCCGAGTGCCGTCAGCGGCCATCCGACGGTAGAGGCAAAACCCGCAATCAGCGTGATGCCCGTAATCGAGCGCCGCGCCGCGTCGCCATAGATGCGCCCCAGCGCACCGAAGGCGGCATCGTACAGGCCAAATCCCATGCCGACGCCGAGCAGCAACCAGGCGATGACCAGCAAGGGAATGGAATAGGAGAAGCCAAGCAGCGCGAGGCCGGCGGCCAGCGTCAGATTTGAAAGCGACAGCACGGAGCGGCCGCCGACCAGATCGATCTGGCGGCCGACCCGCGGGCCGAGCAGGGCGGATATCACCAGCGACGCCGAGAACGCCGCAAAAATCCAGTTCGAGGAAACGCCGAGGTCGCGCCCGATCGGATCGGCCAGGATCGCCGGCAAATAGTAGCTCGACGCCCATGCCAGCGTCTGCGTCGTGCCGAGCGCCAGAATGATCGGAAGCTGGCGCGGACTCATGACTGCGGCGCGGCGGTTCTGGACCAATAGAGCGCCAGCGGACCCAGCAGGATGCCCGCGGCCAGAACCGAGAACGCCGCCAACCAGGCATTGGCGCTCAATGGCCCTCCGGCCAGATCCAGCGCGACGCCTACGCCCCAGGCGCCAAGCGCCGACAGGCTGAAGCCGACGGTGGAATGCGCCGCCATCGTAGCGCCGCGATAGTCGGGGTGCGCCGCCATCGACATGCCGGAGGTCAATGCGCCGGAGTCCGCCGGCACCGTGATCGCGTAGGCCAGCAGCAGGGGCAGCAGGAACCACGGCGATTGGTTCGCAAACAACCCGATCAGCAGCGCCACCGCCGCGGAGGCGAACATGACGATCGAGATCGCGCGATGCCGGCCGACCCTGAGCGCGAACTCGTTGCCGAGAATGCTGGCGGGCATGGCGAGCAGGGAAAAGATCACGCTGACGACGATCGGCGTCAGGACGGAGGTGTCCGAATTCTTCAACGCGACGAAGGTCCAGAACGCGACCAGCCAGGTCCTGATGCCGTAGAGCTCGAAACAATGCGCCCCATAGCCGAACACGAACCCCATCGCTTTGGTGTTGCGGAGCACCGGCGCGAAATCCAGCAAGCGCCCCTGCGCGGGTTTTGGCTGCACCGGCTGCAACAGCAGGCAAACCAGCAGCATCACGATCGGACCAAGGGCTGTCACGAAAAATGCGCTGCGCCAGCCAAAACCTTCCGCGACCAGTTGCGAGACCAGAAAGGACAGGCCGACGCCGAACGAGAAGCTCGAGGTGTAGAACGTGATGGCACGAGATGAATCGCCCGGCGCGAGGCGGTCGGTCAGCGCCTTGAGGCCGGGCATATAGGCGCCGGCAAAGCCGACGCCCGCGATCGCGTTGCACAGCGCGCCCGACCAGAGGCCGGTGGCAAGGAGCCCGAACAGCATTGTGCCGAGCGCGCTCAATGCCGAGCCTGCGATCAGGATCTTGCGGGCATCGATCCGATCCGTCAGCGTCGCCAGCACCGGCACGGTCAGCATGTAACCGGCGGCGCCTGACCCCGCCAAAAGCCCGGCCTGCGCGCCGCTCAAATGCCATTCCGGAATCAGGAACGCGGCGAGAATGGAGGGCACCACGACGTGCGGAAGCAGGCTGCCGAGTTGCCCCAGGCACATCGCGACGATGACGGATCGGCCCTCTAGCGAAATTTGGCTCACCTATGTTCGTTCGGGATGCGCTACCCGCAGCCGCATCCGGTTTTTCCCTGTTGCCTAGCATTTGCGTCGTCGACACAACAGGCGTCAACAGCCGATGGTGCCGGTCCACCGCAGCACTGGCTTGCGCCGGGCGCATCCGCGCGGCTGCAGACGCCGGTCTCGGGCAGCACCAGTTCGACGCGCGCGGCGGCCTCCCGGTCGCCGGCGATGTCGGCGGCGATCGAGCGGACCTGTTCGTAGCCGGTGAGCATCAGGAAGGTCGGCGCGCGTCCGTAGGACTTCATGCCGGCAAAATAGAATCCGGGTTCAGCCTGCGCCAGCTCGCGCGCGCCGTGCGGCCGCACGGTGCCGCAGCTGTGTTCGTTCGGATCGATCAGCGGCGCAAGTTCGACCGGGCACTCGATCGCGGGATCGAGCTGGATGCGCAATTCGCGGACGAAATCCAGATCCGGCCGGAAGCCTGTTGCCACGATCAGTTCGTCCACCACGGCATGACGGCCGCAACAGGCGGAGCCGGCGCCGACGGTGAGGCGCGGGCCGTCGGCCTCGAGATGTGAAACGCGAAATTCGCTTTCGACCTGTATCCGGCCCGCCGCAACCAGTGCGGCGAAGGCGGCGCCGAGTTCGCCGCGGGCGGCGAGCTTGTCGTTTGCGCCACCGCCGAAGGCTTTCGCTGGATCGTTGCCGCGCAACAGCCAGACCGGTTTTGTTTCGGGCGCCTCGGTCGCAAGCCTGGCGAGATCGGTCAGCGTGCCGATCGCCGAATGGCCGGCGCCGAGCACCGCGACGGTCTTGCCGGCATAGCGTGCGCGGTCCTTGCCCAGCACATCCGGCATCCCATACGCGATCCGGTCCGCCGCCTGCGTCTCGCCGATGGCGCGCAGGCCATTGGCGCCCGCCGGATTGGGCGAATGCCAGGTGCCTGAGGCGTCGATCACGACGTCGGCCCTCACGCTCCTGGGGCCTTGCCCGTTCTGGTAGCGGAGCTCGAACGGCGCGGCTTCCCGGCCCTTGCTCTTGAGCTTGTCGAAGCCGACACGGCTGATATCGGTGACGCGGCCCGAGGTATGAATGTGAGCCGCCAGCGCGGTCTTGGCCGCGAGCGGCTCGAGATAGCGCTCCACCAGTTCGGCGCCGGTCGGATACTGGTCGGGCTCGGGAGAATTCCAGCCCGTTGACGCCAGCAGGCGGGCCGCGGCGCGGTCGACATTGTATTCCCACGGCGAGAACATCTGTACATGGCCCCATTGCCGCACCGAATGTCCGACGCTGTCGCCGGCCTCCAGCACGATCGGTGTCAGCCCGCGCTCCAGCACATGCGCGGCTGCGGCAAGCCCGACCGGGCCGGCTCCGATAATCGCGACGGTCTTTGCTTCGGTCATGGTGTTCTCCTGTCAAACTAGAAATATCGAAATATGGCGCCGCAACAAACTACGCGGCGGTCTTTGCGTCTGTGCACTCGGCGACACCAGTGCAGCATTCGGCGACCAGAAAATCCACCAGCCCCCGCATCACATCGTAGTTGGCATGGCAAACCAAAGTCGTTGCGTCCCGCACCTGGGTGATCAGGCCGACCACCATCAGCGCCTTGATGTGATGGGAGAGGGTGGAGGGCGCGATCTTCAACTTGTCCTGCAGACGGCCGACCGGCAGCCCGGCGTCTCCGGCGCGAACCAGCGCCCGGTAGATCTTCAGCCGGGTCGGATTGCCCAGGGCCTCGAGGTGTGCGGCGGCGTCGTCGAGTTTCATGACGGCAGTATTTCCGGCGGCGAGATCGTTGTCAACCGTATTTCTAGTACTATCGAAATAAAGATTCCGGTTGCTGGAGGCCGGCGCGGGCGAAGCCTAACTCATGACCGCATGTGAGCCGCAGACAGACCTTCGTTAGTCGGAAGCAGAAATGAGATCAACCAGCACAGCAGCAGCATGACAGCCGAACCGGCCAGGCAGCCCGTGATGCCGGCGAACTGGTAGAGAACGCCTGAAAGCGCTATTCCGAGCAGCCGCCCGGCGGCGTTCGCGGCGTAGTAGAACCCGACGTCCTCGGCTGCCTTTTCGGATCCGGCATAGGCCAGGATCAAATACGAATGCAGCGAGGAATTCACCGCGAACGGCAAACCGAACAGCGCCAGGCCGACGACCAGGACGAGATCGGGGCGGCCGACATTTGCGGTCTGCATGATGACGGCCAGGGCGATCGGCACCGCGGCCAGAACGGCCGCCCATAGGCGGGCGGCCGGCACCTCGCGGCTCAAGCCGTCGGTGCTGCGGCTGACGAGGGCGGGCGCGATCGCCTGCACGCCGCCATAGGCGATGGTCCAGGCCGCGAGAAACCCGCCGACTTCGAGGAAGCGCCATCCGTTGGCGTAGAGAAACACCGGCAGCCCGACGACGAACCAGACGTCCCGAGCGCCGAACATGAAGATGCGCGCGGCGGCCAGCAGGTTCACACCGCGCGACTTGCCGAACAGCTCACGGATGGTCTTCGACGATTTGGCCTTGCCGAGCTGGGAGGGGAGCAGAAGCAGCCCTGCGACGAAGATCACGCCGAGCAGCGCGGCCATCATCCAGAGCGCCTGGCTGAAGCCGGCGAGGTCCAGCAACAGACCGCCGACGAAGAACCCGATGCCCTTCATCGCGTTCTTCGAACCCGTGAACCATGCGACCCATCGGAACAACTGCCCGCTGCCCTCCGCAGAGGTTGCCTTGATCGCGGATTTCGACGCGGTCTTGGTCAGGTCCTTGGCGACGCCGGCGATGCCTTGGGCGATCACGACCCATGCGACCGATGCCGCGGCGCCCCAGCCGGGATCGAGCGCCGACAACATCAGCAGGCCG
>JAYSPJ010001012.1:0-4008 GCA_043722155.1 Bradyrhizobium sp. | reverse complement strand
GTCCGATCCGGCGCGTGGCTGACGCCTGCGCGTGCGCGCGGCTACAGCCTGATCCTGCTCGGCGCCTGCGCCGTCGCGGCGGCCGGCTGGATCGCGCTCTCGGACGGCCTGATCGACCGCAACGGGAAACCGATCGGCACCGATTTTGCCAGCTTCTACGCGGCCGGTTCGCTCGTCCTCGATGGCCGGGCCGGTGACGTTTACGACATGGCTGCGCATTACGCCCGCGAGCAGCGGATTTTCGGAGCGGCCACGCCCTATTACGGCTGGCTGTATCCGCCGATCTTCCTGCTGGTCGCGACCCCGCTGGCGCTGATGCCCTATCTGCTGGCGCTGGCCGTCTGGCAGATCAGCACCTTCGTATTGTACCTGGTCGTGATCGGGATCATCGTGCGACGGATGCGGGGCATCGCGATCGGCCCGATATGGCTGCCGATCGCCGCCGGATTCCCCGCCGTCTTCATCAATCTGGCACACGGCCAGAACGGGTTTCTCACGGCCGGACTGCTTGGCGCAGCCCTGCTCGCGTTATCCACCAGGCCGGTGCTGTCAGGCGTTCTGTTTGGCCTTCTCGCCTACAAACCGCAGTTCGCGCTGGTCATCCCGGTCGCGTTGCTCGCCGCGGGCCACTGGCGCACCGTCGTTGTCGCCGGCATCACCGTGATGGCGCTGGTGGGCATCACGAGCCTCGTATTCGGCGCCGATCTCTGGCTCGCCTTCGCCGCCTCCACCGAGACCTCGCGCAAGCTGCTGCTCGAACAGGGCGATGTCGGGTTCGACAAACTGCAAAGCGTTTTCGCCGCGGTGCGGATGTGGGGCGGCGGCGTCCCGCTCGCCTACGCGGTCCAGGGCGTGATATCGGCCGCGGTCGTGTGTTGCACCGCATGGATATGGCGTTCGGCGTGCAGCAGCGACCTCAAGGCCGCTCTCCTCGTCACCGCGACATTGCTGGCTTCACCGCACGTTCTGGATTACGATTTCGTGATCCTCGCTCTGGCGATCGGATTTACCGTCAGCGCGGGTTTTGCAGGCGGCTTCCGCAACTACGAGATCAGCATCCTGGCGGCGGCGTGGCTGGTGCCACTGCTGTCGCGCGGCGTCGCCGGAGTCACCGGAATACCGCTTGGCTTGCTGATGTTGCTGGTGACTTTCGTCTGCATCATGCGGCGCGCCGTCCGGGATCGCGAAGCACTGGCCGTGAACGCCCACAGGGTGGCGCAAGTGTGACCTGAATCGTTGACGCGCGCTGGCAGAATATTCTGCGCGGTTGCAGTGCAATAGAGGTTTTCGACTTTTTCCAGTGCGCGGACCTTGCGACACAACCGCAACGGCATCATTGTTTAGCCGCGTTGCGGCGCGACAAGGCGAGCCTCGCCCGCCTTGCCGGCTGCATTTCTCCGATCGAGCGAAATTGAAGATGTACAAGCTCTATTCGATGCAGCGCTCCGGCAACAGCTACAAGGTTCGCCTTGCGCTGGCGCTGCTCAACGCGCCCTACCGCGCGATCGAAGTCGACATTCTGCGCGGCGAGAGCCGCACGCCGGACTTTCTCGCCATGAATCCCAGCGGACAGGTACCGCTGCTGGAAGTCGCGGACGGACGCTATCTCGCCGAATCCAATGCCATCCTCTGGTATGTCGCCGGCGGCACCCCGCTGGCGCCGGAATCGCGGGTCGAACGCGCCGAGGCCCTGCAGTGGATGTTCTTCGAACAGCACGCGCTGGAGCCGAACATCGGTGCGGCCTATTTCTGGCTGGCGCTGGTCAAGGGTGGCCGCGACCTGCAGACCCACGCGCTGGAAGACTGGATGGAACGCGGCTATGCCGCGTTGCAGGTGATGGAAAATCACCTCAAGACCCATGAGTATTTTGCCGCGGGGCAGCTGACCGTCGCTGACATCGCGATGTACGGCTACACCCATGTCGCCGACCGCTGCGACTTCGACCTTGCCACCTTCCCCGCGATCCGCACCTGGCTGCGGCGGGTCGAGCAGACCAGCGGATTCGTCCCGATGGACCGGCAGCCGGATGCTCCCGATGCCGAGGTCGACGCACCCGGCATCGCCGCCGAGGCTTGAGGCCTTTCGAACCGGCGCCCGCCCCGGATTTCGTCCTGGGCATGGTTTTGCTCGAAAACCCGATGGGAATAGCGGGCACAACCACTGAGATTGCCGTTATTTCGCCATTTTCGAGGCAGGCTCCGCCGCAATATTGCCAGCGGTTGCTGCGAGATCTTCAATCGTTGCGGGATGATTCGCCCGCGTATTCAGGGAATTCGGCCATGATTCGGTCGTCCGGCGCTCCCGGCTTGAACAGCCGCTCGGTGCCCGTCGCTTTGTCCCGGTTGACCCACGCCGTCGCTGGCTCGCTGGCGATCGGCGGGTTGTCGCTGTGCCTGATCGTCACCCTCACGGTGCTGTCGATCAAGGTCACCATGGCGATGCCAATCCCGTCGTAACCCCAAATCTTTCGCAGACTGCGGCGCGCCGCATCACAACTGCCAGCGATGATGTCATCGCGATCGGTCAATCATGAACAAGACACCTGTAGTCCTTGTGACGACGTCGCTGACGGTGGCGACCGTGCTGACGGCGACGTTCCTGATCGTCACCTCTACCCGCGGCGAAAACACCTCCTTTGCGTCGTCGGCGGGGCAGCTCGACGTCCAGACCGTCGCCAGCGGCCTGGTCAATCCATGGTCGCTGGCATTCCTGCCTGATGGCCGGATGCTGGTGACCGAGCGTCCCGGCCGCATGCGCGTCGTCACGCCGGAAGGACAGGTGTCGCCGCCGCTGAAGGGCGTGCCCGAAGTCTGGGCCTCAAGCCAGGGCGGATTGCTCGATGTCGTCACCGACAAGGGTTTCGCGCAGAACAAGACCATCTACTTCTGCTACGCCGAGCGCGTCAGTGGCGGCGGCCGCACCGCCGTGGCACGGGCAAAACTGAACGACGGCAGCGGCCGGCTCGACGAAACCAAAGTCATCTTCCGGCAGGAGGGACCGCTGTCGTCGGGCAATCATTATGGCTGCCGCATCGCGCAGGCCGGCGACGGCAATCTGTTCGTCACGCTGGGCGACCATTTTTCCTACCGCGACGAGGCGCAGAATCTCGGCAATCATCTGGGCAAGCTGATCCGGATCACGCCGGACGGCGCGGCGCCCCCGGACAATCCGTTCGTCGGCCGCGCCGATGCAAAACCCGAAATCTGGAGTTTTGGCCACCGCAACGAGCAGGGCCTCGCGATCGATCCCGCCACCGGCGACGTCTGGGAAACCGAACACGGCCCGCGCGGCGGCGACGAGGTCAACCTCGCCGCCAAGGGCAGGAATTACGGCTGGCCGGCGATCGGCTATGGCATCGATTACAGCGGCGCGAAGATCCACGACAGCGCCGCCAAAGACGGCATGGAGCAGCCATTAAAATACTGGGTGCCATCGATCGCCCCGTCCGGCCTGACGTTCTATACCGGAAAACTTTTTCCGAAATGGAACGGCAGCCTGTTCACCGGCGCGCTGGCGGGCAAGATGCTGGTGCGGCTGCAGCTCAACGGCAACACCGTGACATCGGAAGAACGCCTGCTGCAAAACCTCAACGAACGGATTCGCGACGTGCGGCAGGGCCCGGACGGCGCGCTGTGGCTGCTGACCGACAGTTCGGCCGGACGAATCCTGCGGGTGTCGCCGTCGGCGAAATGAGCGCGCTTTGCCTCATTGCCCCCGAAACACCGGCTTGCGCTTTTCGTTGAACGCCAGCACGCCTTCGCGGCGGTCGGCGGTGGGGACCAGGCGGTTGTAGGCCTCGATCTCGAACGCCATGCCATCGGACACTGACATCTGCAGGCCGCGATGGATCGCCTGCTTGGCCTGGCGCACCGCGATCGGCCCGTTGGCGGCGATGCGCCGGGCGATGGTCATCGTGGCCTCCATCAGGCCGGCGGGTTCGACCACGCGATTGACCAGACCCCACACCTCCGCCTCGGCGGCGGTGAAGGGAAGGCCGGACAGGATCA
>JAYSPJ010001011.1:0-8209 GCA_043722155.1 Bradyrhizobium sp. | reverse complement strand
ATGCCGCTGATCGGCGAATACGCCAAGCGCTTTGGCGTCTATGACGAGTTGCCGAATTATCTGTCCTATGCACTCGGCGCCGGCGAAACCACCGTGATGCGGATGGTGACGGCCTATTCGATGTTCGCCAATGGCGGCCGCCGCGTGAAGTCCACCTTGATCGACCGTATTCAGGACCGCTACGGCCGCACCATCTTCAGGCACGACGCGCGCGAGTGCCGGGGCTGCGACGCGCCCGGCGGCTGGAAGAATCAGCCCGAGCCTCAGCTGGTCGACCGCCGCGAGCAGGTGCTGGATGCGATGACGGCCTATCAGATCACCTCGATGATGGAAGATGTGGTGCAGGGCGGCACGGCCACGGTGGTGAAGGAAGTCGGCAAGCCGATCGCCGGCAAGACCGGCACCACCAACGATCTCAAGGATGTCTGGTTCATGGGATTCTCGCCGGACATGGTGGTCGGCGTTTATATGGGCTACGACAAGCCGCGCAACCTCGGCAAGGGCGCCACCGGCGGCCATCTCGCGGCGCCGATCGCCAGGGATTTCCTCAAGCTCGCGCTCGCCGACAAGCCGGCGATCCCGTTCAAGGTCCCCGCCGGAATCAAGCTGATCCGCGTCGACGCCAAGAGCGGCATGCGCGCCGGTCCGGGCGGTGGCGGCATTCTGGAAGCCTTCAAGCCCGGCACCGCGCCGCCGGATAATTACTCGGTGATCGGCGTGGCCGATACCGACGGGCGGTCATTGATGATTCCGGATGCCGACCGCAATCTCATGGGTTCGGGCACGGGCAGGCTCTATTAGGCTGTTCCCGGAAAACACGTAGCCGGAGCGCAAGCCGATTGCGCTTTGGCGCGGTCGCCGCTACATCCCGTCATTGTAATCAAATGCGGCTTGGGCTGCAGATCAGAGAAGAACATGCGCGCTGAAGTCGAACGCCTCGTTGAAGAGATCAAGCAGTCAGTCGGGCTGCTGAGGAGGCATCTTTGACGTCGATGCATCCACGGCGCGCCTCGCGGAGCTGAACAAGCTCGCCGAAGATCCCAATCTCTGGAACGATCCGCAGAAGGCTCAGAAGCTGATGCAGGAGCGAACCTCGCTGGAGGATTCGCTCCAGGGGATCGGCAAGGTCGAGCGCGAACTCGAGGACAATATCGGGATGATCGAACTCGGCGAGGCCGAGAACGATGAAGGCGTGGTGGCGGAGGCCGAGGCGGCGCTGAAGGCCCTGAAGAAGGAAGTCGCGCGGCGCGAACTCGAAGCGCTGCTCGGCGGCGAAGCCGATCGCTTCGACTCCTATCTCGAAGTCCATGCCGGCGCCGGCGGCACCGAAAGCCAGGACTGGGCCTCGATGCTGCTGCGCATGTACACGCGCTGGGCCGAGAAGCACGGCTTCAAGATCGAATACCTCGAGGAAACCCAGGGCGAAGAAGCCGGGATCAAATCCGCCACCATCCAGATCAGCGGCCACAACGCCTATGGCTGGCTGAAGACCGAGGCCGGCGTGCACCGGCTGGTGCGGATCTCGCCGTTCGATTCCAACGCCCGGCGGCACACCTCGTTCTCGTCGGTCGCGATCTTTCCGGTGGTCGACAACAGCATCAAGATCGACATCGCCGAGTCCGACGTGCGCGTAGACACCATGCGCTCGGGTGGCGCCGGCGGCCAGCACGTCAACAAGACCGAATCCGCGGTCAGGCTGACCCACATTCCGACCGGGGTCGCGGTGGTCTGTCAGGCCGGCCGTTCCCAGCACAAGAACAAGGCGCAGGCCTGGGACATGCTGCGCGCGCGGCTTTACGAGATCGAGTTGAAGAAGCGCGAGGCGCAGGCCGCCGCCGATCAGGCCGCCAAGACCGATATCGGCTGGGGCCACCAGATCCGCTCCTACGTGTTGCAGCCCTATCAGATGGTGAAGGACCTGCGCACCGGCGTGCAGACATCGGACACCTCGGGCGTGCTCGACGGCGACCTCGACGAATTCATGGCGGCGACGCTGGCGCAGCGCGCGTTCGGCACCGCGCCTCCTTCTATCGACGATGTGGACTAGCCAATGGCAAAAGTCGCTTTCATCGGTTTGGGCCGCATGGGCCACGGCATGGCCGGCCGCTATCTCGAAGCCGGTTTTACCGTCGCGGTATGGAATCGCAGCAAGGCCAAAGCCGAGGACCTGATCGCGCGCGGCGCGCGATGGGCGACCTCGCCGGAAGATGCCGCAGTCGACGCCGACGCCGTGGTGACCATGGTCGCCGATGACGAGGCGTCGCGCGCGGTGTGGCTGACAAAGGACGGCGCCGCCGCGACCATGAAAGCCGGCACGCTGGCGATCGAGTGCTCCACCGTCTCTTACGGCCACGCGCTCGAAATGGCGCGCGAGCTACGCCGCCGCGGTCTCATCTACATCGATAGTCCCGTGACCGGGTTGCCGGACGCGGCAGCGGCAGGAAAGTTGACGCTGCTGGTCGGCGCCGAGCCGGCCGATCTCGAGCGGGCGCGGCCTTTCCTGACTCCGCTGTCTGCAACCATCCGGCACTTCGGTGCGGTCGGCACCGGCACGGTCTACAAGCTGATCAATAATCTGATGGGGGCGATCCAGATCGCCGGCATCGCCGAGGGCCTCGCGATCGCAGAGCAGGCCGGTCTCGACATGAAGCTGGTACTGGAGGCGGTGGAAACCGGCGTTGCCGCCAGTCCGCAGGTGATTCGGCATTCGAAGCGCATGGTGGAGCGGAATTTCTCCGGCGCGACGTTTACCGCGGCGTTGCGGCACAAGGATGCCGCCTATGCCGTCGCCTTGGCCGAGAGCCTGCTTGCCGACGCCCCTTTGATGGGGCGTGCTGCGGTGCAAGCGTATGACAGGGCGAAAGCCCATGCTCCCGATGACGACGAAGGAAAAATGATCGAGGTCGTCTCGCGGGCAAAGCCCGGAAAAGCAAAATAGTCCGCTTCGAGAGGTCCGCTTCGAATAGCCGCCTTCGAAAAGTGCGGCTACACTCGGGCATCATTGCCATGGAACCTGCGTGGTTCGATGGCTTTGTATCGATGTCGGCTTCGCAGCCGGGGGGCCAACTCAATAATTGCTGGGGATCATCATGAGAATTTCTGCAATCGTTGTCATTGGAATCGCACTCGCGCTGGCCGGCTGCGGCAGGGATCCGGGGCCGAAAGGCGAGACAGGCGCCCAGGGCCCGGCCGGCCCACAGGGCGCGCAAGGCATTCAGGGGGTGGCCGGGGCTCAGGGCCAACCCGGCGCGCAAGGCCCTCAGGGACCCCAGGGCGCGCCCGGCGTGAAGGGCGATAAAGGCGACAAGGGTGAGAAGGGCGATGCCGCGGCTGCGGTCGCCAATGTCAGGTCCGTCCAGGTGGACGGCGCGGCAAGCTGCGAAGCCAATGAGACCTTGGTGTCGGTGTTCTGTCCGGGCGGCGGCGCGGCGGATGGGGCAAAATGCGCGACGCCACCCACGGTCGGCCTGTGCCTGCGTAAGTAAGACCCAAGACTCGAAAGTACCGCGCTCCGCAGCGCGTCGGCGCATGGCTGGGACTTGCGCCGATGCGACGTTATTTCAGGAATCGGGTGGCGAGCTTTCCGGCCGTTGCGGTAAGCGTCCGCTCGATCCTGAATGGCAGAGCCGCAAATGACCTCCAGCGACCATCGCATTGACGCCAGGGACTGGTCGCGGCTTGCGCTGCTTTCGATGCTGTGGGGCGGCTCGTTCTTCTTCGTCGGTGTCGTGATCCGGGAATTGCCGCCACTGACGGTGGTCCTGCTGCGGGTCGTGCTCGCGGCCATCATGCTTCTGCCGGCGCTATGGGCCTATCGAATAGGTTTCCCGAGGGGACTGGCGGGCTGGAGGCCATACTTCGCCATCGCGCTGCTCAACAATGTCCTGCCATTCTCGCTGATCGTCACCGGACAGACCTATATATCGAGTGGGTTGGCTTCGATTCTGAACGCGACGACACCGCTGTTCACCGTTCTGGTGATGGCCGCCGCCGGCGACGAAAGACTGCATGCGCGTCGCGTCGCGGGCGTCGTCATCGGGTTGATTGGCGTGGCCATTCTGCACGGACAGCATCTCGGCTTCAGCCGTGGCCAGGGTTTTGGCATCCTGCTCTGCCTCGCCGCCGCCTTCAGCTACGGATTGTCCGCGCTCTATGCCCGGCGCCGGCTGTCGAACTCGCCGCCGCTGGCGACGGCGACGTTTCAGATGCTGGCGTCGAGCCTGATGATGATGGTCATCGCCGGTGTGTTCGAGCGGCCGTGGCGACTGCCGATGCCCGGTGCGACGACATGGCTGGCGCTGCTCGGTCTTGCGGGCCTGTCGACCGCGCTGGCCTATATCGTGTTCTTTCAGATCCTGCGACGGTCGGGCTCGACCAATGTCATGCTGGTCACGCTGCTGATTCCCGTCACCGCCATTCTGCTCGGCTATCTCGTGTTGGGCGAAAGCATCTCACTTGCCGAAATCATCGGCGCGCTGGTGATCGGCAGCGCGCTGCTGGTGATCGACGGACGCGTGTTCAACCTCGCCAGCGGCGTTGGCTCCACTCCGAAAGCCACCCCCTAAACCGGCCGCTGTCGCGCGCTTCTCCGTGCCAGGCGGCGGTGACCGCGCCGTCATCGGCCACCAGCAGCACCGCGTCGAGGCCCTTCGAGCGCCGCAGCGTATCGATCGCCTGGTGAGGGGTCTGCGCGATCGGACCGGCGACATTGAACGAGGTGTTGACGGACATCTCGACGCCAATGTGGCGGCCGAGCGCCTTCAGGTAAGCGTAGGTGAGGGGATCGTCTTCCGCCCGCACGATCTGGATCCGGCCAGTGCCGTCGGCATGGATGACAGCCGGAATTTTGGCGCGCGCGTCCGGTTTGGAAGGCGCGGTCAGCACCATGTAATTGTAGGCGTTGTAATCGGCGTCGGAGGCGCCCTGGTGCAGATCGAAATATTGCATGGCGGCCTCCAGCGTCGCCATCGGCGCCAGCGGGCGGATTGCCTCGCGGTATTTTACCCGTTCGTTGAGCCGTTCTCGCGCTTGCGCGTCGCACGGATTGGCAAAAATCGAGCGATGGCCGAGCGCGCGCGGCCCGGTTTCGGCCGCGCCCTGATACAGCGCGATGATGCCGTTCTGCGCCACGATGTACGCCATCAGATCGGCTACGGCGTCGCGCCCCTCGGGTGTCGAGATGTCGCCGATCCGCGTCGAGGCGATATCGGTGGCCTGCAACGCGGCTTCGATTTCTTCATGCCGTGGCGGCAAGCCGCAATAAAACGCATGCATCATCGGAGCGCCGCGCGGCGCGCCCGCAAGATGCGCGAACAGCCAGGCCGCGCCGATGGTGACTCCGGGATCGCCCGGGGTCGGCGGCACCCACAGATGCAGGCGGGCCTTGCGCCCCTGGTTGTTCGCGAACCACGCAGCGTCGAAATGCTCCAGCAGCCGCATGTTGCCGACGGCGTTCAGCGCCACGCCGCCGGTCAGCACCAGCCGGCTGGCGCCCGTTGTGCGTAACAGATGGTCGACGACATGGATCATGGCGTCCTCGAACACCAGCTGCGTCGCGGCGGCCTTGTCGAGCCTGGCTTTCGTGTCGGGCCGGTGCTGGATGTCCTCGATCCGCAGCACCGCGTCGGGATTCCAGAGCTCGTCGGGTTTTAGCGGCGGACCGAGGATGTCGATCAGCGCTGCCTGGTAGGGATGCTCGAACGGGTCGCAATACCAATTTGCAAGCGCACGGTTGAGTCGGACGTCGCCATCTTTACCGAAATCCAGAACCTCTCTCAGCCGCGCGTAATAGGGATTGCTGGCGCGGTTCATGTCGCCCCAGGCGGCCGCGCCCATGTAGCGGCCCTCGCTGGACAGCCAGGTCCAGCCGCCCTGGGTCGATGAAATCACGCTGTAGAAGGCGCCGAGCGAGTCGAACATGCTGTCGTTGCAGTAAAGCTGCCGCATCGCGCCATGCTCGGCGACATAGAGCGAGATCGATCCCTTGTCGCCGGTGCCGTCGAGCACCGCGATCGCCACGGGCTCGCCGTTATCGGCGAACGGCGATGCCGCGAACGAAAACCAGGCATGATTGTCATGGTGCGGCAGGCAGATCAGCGGCACTTGCCCGGCAAGCCCGAGCTGCCGGCCAAGGATCTTCGGCGTGCGGGTCATCTGGTCGAGCCTGCGGCCGTCGAATCCGGCGGCTTCCGTGGTGCGCAACAGTTTCAGGCTCTGCGGCACTTCCTCCAGCACCGAGCGCGCAATCGTGCCGGCGAGGGTCGGGTAATCCCAACTGGTCAGCCAGGCGTCGATATCCCCGATATCGCGCCCCATGCCGCGCAACGTCGCCACCATGGCGTCGACTGAGGCTCGGGGATATTCGGTGGTATGCTTGTTGCCGGAAAAGCGTTCTTCCTCGTTGTTGACGATCAGGCGCGGTCCTTTGGCTTGCGTCACCTCGACCAGCGCCACGCCGGAATTGTGGGTGCCGGGCGGCCCCAGCCCGGCCAGATAAACGGTCCCGCCGCGCTTCAGCTTGTCGCGGACACGAGCAATCCGCCCGTTGGTAAATTCCGAGCCGAGCTGGTGAAAGCCCGCGGCCGCGAACAACCGCGCGCTGAGCCAGCGTGCGGCACGGAATCCCGCCGCGCCGAGCCGCGGATGTCTTGGACCAATTCGCTTGTTCGGCGGGCTCAACGTGCGTGCCTCGGGCGCTGGGGGTCGGAATGTGTGTGTGGTCGCATCAATCATAATTGGAGCGGCGCAACAATGCCTGTTTCATCCGACGGAATATGCCGGCGCTTGCGTGTGCGCGCCTGGCTTGCGACACTTCGGCAAAACGAGACCACAAAGGGAGTAAGCGATGCTGGACCGCGCGATACGTGTTGTTGCCCTGACAATTTCCGCAGCCGTCGCGTTGTCGACCGCGGCGTCGGCCCAGAAAAAATACGATCCCGGCGCCAGCGATGGCGAGATCAAGATCGGCAATATCATGCCGTACAGCGGGCCGGCGTCGGCCTATGGGACCATCGGCAAGGCGCAGGCGGCCTATTTCAACAAGATCAACGCGGAAGGCGGCATCAACGGCCGCAAGATCAACTTCATCAGCTATGACGACGCCTTCAGTCCGCCGAAAGCTGTCGAGCAGGCACGAAAGCTGGTGGAGAGCGACGAAGTGCTCCTGGTCTTCCAGCCGCTCGGGACCCAGTCCAACTCGGCGATCCAGAAATACATGAACGCCAGGAAAGTGCCGCAGCTCTTTGTCGCGACCGGCGCCACCAAATGGGGCGATCCGCAGAATTTTCCGTGGACGATGGGCTGGCAACCCAACTACCAGAGCGAAGGCCGCATCTATGCCGCCTACATCCTGAAGAATTTTCCGAACGGCAAGATCGCTGCCATCTGGCAGAACGACGACGCCGGCAAGGACCAGATGAAGGGCTTGCGCGACGGCCTTGGCGACAAGGTCGGCATGATCATCGCCGACAAGTCCTACGAGATCGGCGACCCCACCATCGACTCGCAGATCGTGGCGCTGAAAGATTCCGGCGCCGATATCCTGGTGACCTGGGCGGCGCCCAAGGGCGCGGCGCAGGCGATCCGCAAGGTCGCGGAGCTCGGCTGGAAGCCGGTGTATTTCATCGGCAACGTCTCGACGTCGGTGGCCACGGTGCTCAAGCCGGCCGGGCTCGACAACGCCAAGGGCATCATCTCGACGGCCTACATCAAGGATCCAACCGATCCCTTGTGGAAGGACGATGCCGGGATCAAGGCGTGGGGAGCCTTCATGGACAAGTATTTTCCTGACGGCGACAAGATCAACAACAACAACGTCTATGGCTATGCGACGGCGCAGACCGTGGTTCAGGTGCTGAAACAGTGCGGCGACAATCTCACGCGGGAGAACGTGATGAAGCAGGCCGCCAGCCTGAAGGATTTTTCCAGCGACGTGCTGTTGCCGGGGATCAAGATCAACACCGGCCCGAACGACTTCTTTCCGATCGAGCAGATGCAGCTGATGAAATTCAACGGCGTCAGCTGGGAGCTGTTCGGCGACATCATCACCGGCGAGGTCGGGCACTAGTCTTTTTGGCTTGACGCCGTCATCCCGGCAGGCCGGGCTTTACAGGGTCTAGCCCGCGCTCAGCCGCACGCCGGCGCGCAGGAATTTCTGCGGATCGACGGCGTCGCCGTCGATCCGGGTTTCGTAATGCAGATGCGGGCCGGT
>JAYSPJ010001010.1:0-5256 GCA_043722155.1 Bradyrhizobium sp. | reverse complement strand
TGAATACGGTCGATCAGGGTCGACTTCACGCGGCGGCCGCCATTGGCGAACATCGAATAGGCCGTCGCCATTCGCATCACCGTGGTCTCACCGGCGCCGAGTGCATACGATAGATAGTTCGGCAATTCGTCATAGACTCCGAAGCGCTTGGAGTATTCGCCGATCAGGGGCATGCCGACATCCTGCGCCAGCCGCACGGTCACCGTATTGAGCGAGCGCTTCAGCGCATTGCGCAGCGTCGTCGGCCCGTAATATTTGCCGGTCGAATAGTTTTCCGGGCGCCAGACGCCCACACCCTGCCCCTGGTCGATTTCGATCGGCGCATCGACCACGATGGTTGACGGCGTATAGCCATTGTCCATCGCCGCCGAATAGACCAGCGGCTTGAACGACGAACCCGGCTGCCGGTAGGCCTGGGTCGCGCGGTTGAACTGGCTCTGGTCGAACGAGAATCCGCCGACCATCGCCAGCACGCGGCCGGTCCAGGGATCCATCACCACCATGGCACCGGACACTTCCGGCAACTGGCGCAGCCGGAACTGACCCTCGACCCGATTGCCGTCCTTGCCGATCAACGGGTCGGCATAGATGATGTCGCCCGGCGCGAGCACCTGCGACACGGTGGTCGGCGTCTTGAAGCGGGTTGGTCCGGAGGCCGCCTTGGCCCATTTCACGCCTTCGAGCGTGACGATGCCGGTCTGCCGCTCCTTGGCAACGGCGCCGCCCAGCTCACGGCCGGGCTGAAAACCGATCCGCGCCGACTGATCGCTGGTCTCCAGCACCACGGCCATCCGCCACGGCGAAATATCCGACAGCGATTTGACGTCGGCGAGCTTGACGCCCCAGTCGCCGGATATATCGAGCTTGCTGACCGCGCCGCGATAACCGGTCGCCTCGTCGAAATTCACGAGACCGGCCGTCATGGTCTTGCGCGCCATCACCTGCAGCTTCGGATCGAGCGTGGTCCGTACCGACAGGCCGCCTTCATAGAGCTTCTTTTCGCCGTAGCGCTCGAACACGTCGCGGCGGACTTCCTCGGCAAAATATTCGCCGGCGAAGATATGCGCGGCATTGCTCCGGCTGGTCACTGCCATCGGATCCTTGCGCGCCTTGTCGGCGTCGGCCTGCTTGATCCAGCCGTTTTCCAGCATGCGGTCGACCACGTAATTGCGGCGCTCGACGGCGCGGTCGCGGTTGCGCACCGGATGCAGCGCCGCCGGCGCCTTCGGCAGGGCGGCAAGATAGGAGGCTTCCGCGATGGTGAGTTCGTTCACCGATTTGTCGAAATAGACCAGCGAGGCCGCGGCGACGCCGTAGGCGCCGAGGCCGAGATAGATTTCGTTGAGATAGAGTTCGAGAATCTTGTCCTTGGAATAGGTTCGCTCGATCCGCATCGCCAGCAAGGCTTCCTTGATCTTGCGGGTGAACGACACTTCGTTGGTCAGTAGAAAGTTCTTTGCGACCTGCTGGGTGATGGTGGAGGCGCCCTGCGGCCGCTTGTTGGAACCGTAATTCTGCGCGTAGAGCACCGCGGCGCGCGCCATGCCGGTGAAGTCGATGCCGCCATGCTCGTAGAAATTCTTGTCCTCGGCGGCCAGGAAGGCGTTGATGACCATCTTCGGCACCGCCTGGATCGGCAGGTACAGCCGGCGCTCCTTGGAATACTCGCCGAGCAGCGCACCGTCCGAGGCGTGGACGCGCGTCATCACCGGCGGCTCATAATCCTGCAGCTGCGAATAGTCGGGCAAGTCCTTGGAATAATGCCAGATCAGCCCCGCCGCGGCGGCAACGCCGACCAGGAACACGACGGTTCCGGCAGCGAACAAGAAACCCATGAACCGAACCAGCAAGCGCATTATCGAAGTTCCGTTCCAGCCCTGGCGCCGCAATTGCCGGCGCTTCCTCAGCAAGTTCCCGCGTGGTGATCAGCCGTGTCGCGCAGGCGAATAAAATATTACGTTGGCTACGAGAAATTTAGCGCGATTCCGAAGTCCTCGCGGGCATTTTTATAATGCGGCCGCTGTGGCCAAACTAGGGCTTCCGGCACCGGAAAGCTCCCTTTTCAGTTGGCCGCCCCGGCCGTCGCCAGCCGTTTGGCAAGGAACGCGTCGATGGCCTGCGCCATCGCCCCGGCGGTGCGGTTACGCCAGTTCTCCGAGACCAGGTGTTCGAGGTCGCCCTTGTTCGAGACATAGCCGAGCTCGACCAGAACCGACGGCACGTCGGGGGCCTTGAGCACCTTGAAACCGGCTGACTTCAGCGGGTGCTTGTGCATCCGCACGGTGGTCTTCATCTCGCCCATCAAAAGGCGGGCGAACCGGTTCGAGAAAGTCCGGGTCTCGCGCTGCGCCAGCTCGATCAGAATGTCGGCGACCTCGGTCGGCTCCTCGGTCAGGTTGACCCCGCCAATGGCGTCGGCCTTGTTTTCCGCTTCCGCGAGCCGCTCCGCCTCGGCGTCGGAGGCGCGGTCGGACAGCGTGTAAATCGTGGCTCCCTGGGCGTCGCCCTCGCGCCGCGGCAAAGCATCGGCATGGATCGACACGAACAGCGCCGCCGACTGGTTGCGGGCGACCTTGACCCGATCGGCGAGCGGAATGAAGGTATCATCGGTGCGGGTCATGACGACGCGATATTTGCCTGATTTCTCCAGGCGATCGCGCAACGCCAGACCAAATCCCAGCACCAGTTCCTTTTCATTGGTGCCGCCGGCCTGGGTGCCGTTGTCGAGGCCGCCATGCCCCGGATCGATCACGACCACGGGCCGCGTATCCGCGGACGCGGCAGGCCTGGCTGCGACGCCAGGCACAACGGAGACCGTAGCCACCGAGGTATCCGAGATCGCCGGCTTTAACTCGGGTCGGCTTTCGGCGCCAAGCGACTGAACGAAGGTGGTGCGGTCGACCTGTTCCAGCTCGAGCACTAGCCGCGGCGGCTGGCCGTTGGCGGCCTCCAGCACGTAGGAGTTTGCAATTCTGGCCGGTCCGGTCAGATCGAACACGATCCGCGAGCCGCCGGGCATGACGAGGCCATAGCGGAAGGTCTTGATCAGCCCGCGCCCGGCGGGGCCCGCCCCGGCTTTGAGCTGAAAGCTGACCTGGGGAATATCCACCACCACCCGATAAGGGTCGGCCAGCGCGAAGGCGCGAAACTGGATGGGCCTGGTGAGGTCGAGAACGAAGCGGGTTTGCCTGGCATCGCCCGCCAGCCGGACCTCGGAGGCGATCGGAACGTTCGGCCCTGCGTCCGGATTCGGGGCTGCACCCTCTGCCGCGACGCCCATGCTGGCGCCCGAACACAGCAATGCTGCAACGCACAGCAGCGCCCAGCCGTCTAAAACACGATGATTTGCGCGGCTCGCCAACGAATCCGTGCCTCCGAGCAGCCCTCTTACCGCAATAGAGCCACAGGGTTAATCAGAGCTTAAGGCGCGGACACCGAATAAGGTGCGGTGTTGCCGCGCGGCGACGCTGACCCTGCCCCTCCGTCGCACCTCTCTTGCACCCAAGCCCCAATCCACGTATGTATAAGAGGCTGACGGCTAAAACTCCCGGTTGTGTCGCGTTCAGCCTCCCGGTGCAGCGCCGGAACTCTCTGACACCAGAGGATTCCAGCGTCTTTCCGATCCCTCCACAGGCCAGCGCAGCGCGCGGCTGACAAGGAGGGCGGTTTCGAGCCCGAGCGGCGTCGGTCCCAGGTTACCATCTTGTTCCAGGGACGGCTTCAGACACGGCATAACTGATTATCCGGGTCCGACTGGGTCCGATATGCGATGGCCGGCGAGCGCTTTGGCGCCGCGCCGGGTCTTCAGCGATAGACAAGGCGGCGATTCTTGCCGCCAACGTGTTCAGACGGGCCGACGCTTGATGCGCCAGACTGTGTTGCCGACCATGATCCACGGTAGAATCGCGCCGCCGCGAAGCGAAAGCTCCGCGCGTCGTTTTGCTCCGATGGTATCCCGTTCGGCCCGGCGCCCCGGGTTGCGTTTTGGCCTTCCCCTCACCCCCGAATCAGGTGGACCGTCGCGTCACCCGGCGGCGCGACATGCGCCCACGGTCATACGCGCCCGCCGCCGTCATGAGTTGCAAAATGCCCAACAAAATGTTGATCGATGCTACCCACCCGGAAGAGACCCGGGTCGTTGTGATCCGCGGCAATCGCGTCGAGGAATTTGATTTCGAAACCGCCCAGCGCAAGCAGCTGCGCGGCAATATCTACCTCGCCAAAGTCACGCGCGTCGAGCCGTCGCTGCAGGCGGCCTTCATCGAATATGGCGGCAACCGCCATGGCTTTCTGGCCTTCAGCGAAATTCATCCCGACTACTATCAAATTCCGGTCGCCGACCGTCAGGCGCTGATCGAGGCCGACGAACGCGCCCATCGCGAGGCCGAGGAAGAAACCGAGAATCGTTCCAGTAGCCGTGGCCGCCGTCCGCGCCACCGCAACCAGCGCCGCCGCAGCAATGGCGAGCGCGTGCAGAGCGAGGTTGTCGACAACGCCAGCCCCGACCTGATGCAGGTCGCCCAGCCGCAAGAGGGTCAGGAGCACGCGGAAAACCTCAACGCCGAAGGCGGTTATGCCCACGCGCACGAGACCGAACCTCATCATGACGATGCCGGGCATCATGATCATCAAGCTCATTCGCATGATCACGACCACGAGCATGAACATGCGCATGGCGAGCACGATCACGGCCATGCCACGGGCGAAGCGCCGGCGGCGGAACCGCATCCCGATATGGCGGTCTCGGCGGCTATCGAGGCATCCGCTGCAGCGATTGCACCCCAGGTTCCCGAAGAACCCGCGCATGATGAGCGTATCCATGCGGAGCACGCCGAAGAAAACGCGGCTCATGCCGAGGACGCGGCGCGCGCCGAACACGCCGGCGAAGAGCACGCCGCTGCGCCTCACGACGAGCATGCCGCGCAGCCGCAAGGCGACGAGCATCACGATGATGAAGAAGAGGACGACGACGCCGAAGAGGAAGTCGTCGAATCCGTCGGCGGCGACGACGTCATGGAAGAGGTGCCGGAGCGCGCCTTCCGTCCGCGCCGCCAGTACAAGATCCAGGAAGTCATCAAGCGCCGCCAGGTGATGCTGGTGCAGGTCGTCAAGGAAGAGCGCGGCAACAAGGGCGCGGCGCTGACCACCTATCTCTCACTGGCCGGCCGCTATGCGGTGCTGATGCCGAACACCGCGCGCGGCGGCGGCATCAGCCGCAAGATCACCTCGGCGCAGGACCGTTCGCGGCTCAAGGAC
>JAYSPJ010001009.1:0-3440 GCA_043722155.1 Bradyrhizobium sp. | reverse complement strand
CGCCGCCTGCGCCGCGCGCTCGGACTGCAACGGCAGCGGCTTCACGAACGGCTTCACACCGCCTCCCCCGCCGCCGCCGCCGCCGAAGGCGTGTTTTGGCACAGGCACATTCGAGTGCGATCCCAAGACTGGCCAATGGGTCTACAAATTGACGGTCACTGGTCCCGGCTGGATGAATACGGTCACCGCAGTATCCCTGACACCTCCCGTCAGCGTGATCGGCGGGCCGTTCACGCTGAACCCAGCCAGCATTCCCGTAGGCGGACCGCCGGGATCAACCGCGGTGATCGAGGTTTGCGCGTTCGACGCGGCGGCTGCGGCCAGCGGCAAGCCTTACGATTGCTGTCGGTTCAAGGTGACGGTGACGATCCCACGCCAGGCTTGCAGGATCATCAAATGACGAACACCGCCCAGCCAAGAGCCTCGTTGATGGAGCATGTCATGCTGCGCAGGTTTCTCGTCAGCATGACCTTTTTGATCGGCCTGTCGCTCGGATCCGCAGTCGCGCAGACCGGTGGCTTCTGCAGCAAATTCGATTCCGGGATCGACGGCTGGGGGCCGTGCGCGTCCGGCCCGAATATCACGGTGACCACGCCGACCGATTCCGGCGGCATCACGCCCACCGACACGTATTTGAAGCTGACGGATCTGTCGGGCGCTTCGGCCGCATGCAGTACCGACCCGAAATATCTGGGCGACTGGAACGCAAAAATGGGAGGCTGCGGTCAGTTCTGTTTCGACTTCAAGGTCTTCAGTTCCGGGTCCCCGCCGAGTGCGATTAAACCGAGCTTCACCATCTACGGCCCCGGCATTTCCAGGGCGACCTTTGTCGCGAATTTGATAGTCCCGATCGGCGATACCACCTGGCATCAGAACATCTGCGCGCCGATCGCGCTCGGTGCAGTTCCTCCCCCCAGCCCAAATGGTAATTGGGTGGTCACCGGCGGCACCTGGAACTCGATCATTACCGGCGTCACCAGGGTGGCCCTTCCGGTCGACTTCTCGAGTTCTCCGTCGGAGGTGGTGGGCTATGACAACCTCTGTATGACTCCGGGTGACTGCGGCGTAAAAGAGCCCCCGGAAGTCACCGGCTGCCTCAAGGACATCAAGGTGGAGGTGAAATGCAATCCCGACGGCACCTATACGGTGACGCTGAGCGGAGCGGGCTTCTCCGGAAGCGACATCACGCTGACGTCGCTGACATCAGGCGTCACCGTGACGCCGCCGCAGCAGCCTTGGTCTGCAACAACTAGCTGGACCATATCCGGCGCGACGGCCGGCCAGACCGTCGTGCTGACAGCTAACGAGACCAAGCTCGGCGGCGGCAGCGCGCCGGGCATCGATCAGTGCTGTGCCGGCGAAATCAAGATCGTGATGCCGGAATGCAAGAAGCCGATCGACTTGAAGATTGGCAAGGAAGACACGCCTCACGCCGGGGGAGGCAAGTGGTTCAATTTGTGGGTGACCAATGTCGGAGCACCGATCACATTTCCGGCCGGCGGACTTACCGTCACCGATGTCATTCCTTCCGGCATGACCGTTACCAGCGTCGTGTCCCCTCCGGGTTGGACCTGCGCACCTACCGCCATCGTCGGCCCCGGCAGCATCATCTGTACCTATAACCTCGCCGGCTCGCTCGCCACCAACGCGGTGCTTGGCACCATCATGGTCAATTACACCACGACTGGACCGGGACCGTTCACCAATTGCGCGAAGGTTGCCATTTCTTCGGCCGTCGATGGCAATCCGGCGAACGATACAGCATGCGTGACGGTGACGCCGACGCAGGTCGGTTCGCTGATCGTGAAAAAGGAGGTCATCTACAACGGCCCCATCACGCTGCCCAGCCTGTCCTATCCGGTGACCGTGACCTGCGGCAGTACCGTCACGAACTTGAACCTGATCAACGGCGTACCGCAGACGGTGAGCAACATTCCGCTCAACACCGTGTGCTCCGTCGTGGAAGGCACGGTGCCGACGCCGCCAAATATCTGTCCGCCACCGACGACGCCGGTATGGTCGACGGTCTATGTGCCGCCGAGTCCCTTGACCATCACCGGAATGGGCATTACCGAAACGGTGAAGAACACGCTGGTATGCAAGCAGGTGCCGCCGCCGCCCCCGTCGTGCCGGCCGCCGATGATCCCGGGCCCTGTTGCGGGTCAGTGCAACTGTCCGGTGGGAACCGTCCAGAAGGGCAAGGAATGCGTGCGGCCGATCGTCTGTCGTCCGCCGCTGGTTCCAAATGCCGCCGGATCGAGCTGCGGCTGTCCTCAGGGGACCGTGCAGCGTGGCAAGGAGTGCATCAAGCAGCCCGTGTGCAATCCGCCGGCGAAACTTAATCGCCGCGGCGCCTGCGAATGCCCGGCGGATATGGTGGCGAGAGGAAACAGCTGCATCGAGCGCGAGCGCCCGAGACCGCAGATTTCCCCCGGCGACATCATCCGCAACATTCCCGGCGGCGGCCGTGACAACGACAATCCTCGCGGCGGTCGTGACATCGACAGTCCGCGCGGCGGCGGTCAGGGCCCGGCTGATTTTCCGGGACGCCGCTAGATGGAGCGCTTCCCGTTTGATGTGAATCGAACTGTTACAAGGGTTCCTATCGCCGCGCACGCATGCGATGGGCAAAGGAAGTATATTTCGGGAGTCCACATGTCCGCTTTGGGTCCAAAGGACTAAACCGCTCGCGCGGTAGTTCGCCGCGGCGGGCGACACAGCTACACGATAGCGCGACGAGGCGTCCTGTCTTGAGATGAGGGGTTAGCAACCTCCATCAAGACAGGAGCATCCCTCATGACCGATAAGGCCATAAGCCCGCTGCGGCAGCGCATGATCGAAGACATGACGATCCGCAAATTAACGCCGAAGACTCAGCATGACTACGTGCAGCGGGTCAAGAACTTCGCTGCCTTCCTTGGCCGATCGCCCGACACGGCGAGCTTCGAAGACGTGCGCCGCTACCAGCTTCATCTGGCGACGAGTGGCGCCGGCGTTCCGACCCTCAACCAAAGCGTCTCAACACTGCGGTTCTTTTTCAGGATCACGCTTGGGCGTGCCGACATCTTGAACCATACCCCAGTTCGTCCACGAGCCACGCAAGCTGCCGGTCGTCCTGAGCCCTGAGGAAGTCGCACGTTTTCTCGATGCGGCGCCGGGGCTCAAATACAAGGCGGCATTGAGTGTAGCCTATGGAGCCGGATTGCGCGTGTCCGAGGTGGTCGCGCTGAAGGTATCCGACATCGACAGCAAGCGCATGGTGATCCGGATCGAACAGGGCAAGGGCCACAAAGACCGCTACGTGATGCTTTCGCCGCATCTGCTCGAGCTGCTGCGCGCCTGGTACAAGACGGCCCGCCCACAAGGGTGGCTGTTTCCCGGAATGAACCCGGTCAACCCGATGACGACGCGCCAGTTCAGGCGCGCCTGCCATGCCGCGG
>JAYSPJ010001008.1:0-2727 GCA_043722155.1 Bradyrhizobium sp. | reverse complement strand
GGCAAGGGTGCCTGAAATCAGGCCGCCATCGACAGCTCGATCCGCTCCAGCTCGCGGAAAAATTCGAAGCACAGCTGGTCGCGCTCTTCGTCAGGCAGCCAGCGGCTCATCTACGGGAACACCGCCTTGTTGTAGCGATAGGTTCGCTGGTCCCACAGGGCCTCGGCGGTCACCGCCCGCGCGGATGCGAGGATCGCCTGCAATTAGGCAAAATGAGGTGATAGTTCCTCGTTCCAAGCTGAGATGGAACAAAGACGATTGAGAAACGTCCTCGCCTCACCCCATACGAATGATTTCACAGGTAAGCTCCGTTCATTTATCTCCGATATTTCGACGAATTCATGCCAGCAATGATCTGCCGCGGTTGGCCCGCCACTCCAACGGTAGAGCGCTTCATAGAGCGGCGGAACACCAAGTTGCTCGGCTATGAAGAATCCGTCGCCCGGTAGGCTCGCACGAAGGTTGCTCAATTCCCCGGGCAAGAGCATACCCTTCAACACTACTTGGCCGAAAGCCTTAAAATTACCGGCATCACGATAAAGATATTTAAATGCCATCATAATTACTGTCCAAATTTTACTCTCAATTAATTAACTGGGCATTGTGCTTCCCGAGTAACTGAGAGTCGAGAGCCACATGGGTTGGCAGCCTCAATTTACTCCCCTCATATGGCGCGAAATAAGCACGCGTCTCAGGATTGCCGATTGTCAGGAGCCTGCTGGATAGGCGGACGATCAAGTCTGGTGTCACGGTCATCAAATAAGTGTCGAATGCCCGGTCGAACGTTGCCGAAAGGCAGAGGCCATTTCTCGGATTGTGACGATTGGAGATATCGTCCTTCCAAGGAGAAATATGGCTCGCTACGAGTAACCGGGACTCGTCAATGCCCGTAATGCAACATGTGTTGTCGAAATTCGCCAACACTGCTCGGCGGAAAAAATTCTGTCCGATCCGTTGATCGATCTCCGCACGCCTTGTCGATCCGCCCGGCGGCTCATAGAAAAAGCTAAGGGGGGTGTCCCGCACCTTGTTGGTATCGTGTGCGACCGGCAATGCATCTTGAAGGGACCCAACCTCAATGACAATCCTCGTCCAGTCGTCGTGGAACTCGTTCCAAACTTTGTGATCCAAAGCCGACGCGCCCGACAGCCCCTTTCTTCCGCTTTCCAAAATCTTTGGGTCGAGGCTGGCAAAATTTGCGAGCTTCATGGCGATGGACGACGGAGTGCGCCCTAGCTCTTGCGCAAGTGCGATGATTTCCGGATTCCTCTGATGCAACTGCCCAAAAGGAAGCTGAAAATAGAGATACAGCGCTCGCTTAGTTTGAGCTTCTGTCCAGCGATCTGAAAGGACCATCGCACCCCACGTATCAGTTCATCCGAAGACGGATGCTACAGCTTTGCTAGCGACAGAACAACAGGGAAACATCGTGCTGGTGCAGCGTTTCAAACGGCATTGCTTGGATAAGAGCCTTGCACTCAATAGCTGAGCCACCGTCATCCGGGCGAAGGCCGGGACCAAGACCCGGCAAACAAAGGTCGTCGCATCGCGACGGCATCATTTTTTATGCTGGGTTCCGGCCTGCGCCGGAATGACGAGTCAGATAAAACACAACTTGCTCTAACCCTACCGGTTATCGCTCATTCCGCCGCCTTGAGCGTCGCGTCGTGAGCGAACGAATATCCGCTGGTTTCGGCTCTGGCGATCATGTCGATATCGACGGGTTCCTGAAATATTCTCTGCAGGTCCAGAACCGCCGTAAATCCCGCATGGGCCGCTCGTTCGAGCATCATCTGGAAGCGGTATTCCGGGCCATCGGTCTCACATTCGAGGTTCAAGTGCGGACCGAGCAGGGAAATACCGCCGACTTTCTTTTTCCGGGGAACGCTGCCTATCACGATACGGAGTTTCCGGCGGGTCGCCTTACGATGCTTGCCGCGAAATCGAGCTGCAAGGACCGATGGCGTCAGG
The DNA here is from genome assembly GCA_043722155.1 of Bradyrhizobium sp. Classification (GTDB taxonomy): domain Bacteria; phylum Pseudomonadota; class Alphaproteobacteria; order Rhizobiales; family Xanthobacteraceae; genus Bradyrhizobium. Next base: position 756 of record JAYSPJ010001008.1, on the reverse strand, counting down.
TTTTACCCGAGGCTGGCCGGATTTGGCCCAAGCATCTGATCACGCTCGAACCGGCAATCTCTGCCGCGCAGCTTGACCAGATGCGCGCCGAACGTCTTCAATTGGTCGTGCCGCAAAGTTTGCACGAAACCTACGAGCGGCGGCAGGCCGAATGGCTGATGACCACGGCCGATTTCGTCGGGTTTGTCAGAGAGAGGGCAAAATTGCGGTAGTGATCAAGTGATGATCACGTACATCGTCGGAACCTCGGCTAGCAAACTCCCGGGAGCGCGAGGGCTGTGGCCCTGGCAACTTCCCTTCCGCCCTGCCGCGCCCCTCTCCAAGCTTCGCTAGCCCCGCGCGGGGCAAGCTTCGCTATTCTCTCCCGCGAGGGGAAAGGAGGGTCAAGCCGCTTGCTTCTTGCGTCCCGCCTTCTTGCGCTCGTTGGGATCGAGCAGCGCTTTTCTCAGGCGGATCGACTTGGGCGTCACCTCGACCATTTCGTCGTCGTCGACATAGGCGATCGCCTGTTCCAGGGTCATGATCCGCGGCGGGGTCAGGCGAATGGCGTCGTCCTTGCCCGAGACCCGGAAGTTGGTGAGCGCCTTCGACTTCATCGGGTTGACCTCGAGGTCGTCGGGCTTGGCGTTTTCGCCGACCAGCATGCCCTCGTAGAGCTTGTCCTGCGGGCGGACGAACAGGATGCCGCGCTCCTCCAGCATGTTGAGCGCATAGGCGTTGGCCTCGCCCCCGCCGTTGGAGATCAGCACGCCGTTC
>JAYSPJ010001007.1:0-5399 GCA_043722155.1 Bradyrhizobium sp. | reverse complement strand
GCCCCGAGATAGCTCTCGCAGCTGCCGCGCAGCAGCGTGAAGGCCCCTCCGTCGCACTGTTGCATCACCTTTTCCAGCAGCCGCGTCTTGCCGAGCCCGGGGCCGCCGATGACGACGATACAACGTCCGGTCTTTGGGTGTTTCTCGCCAAGGAAATCCAGCATCAGGCCGATGATCTCGTCGCGCCCGATAAAAGGGGTCAAGCCGCGGTGAGCAGTGGTTTCGAAGCGCGGAGTGTTTGAGCCGCGTCCAATCACTGCGCGTACGTTCGGTGTCCCGCATGCCATCCCCGGATCGCGCATGTCTTGATCGAGCTCAAAGAAATTCACATATCGACCGAGAGCGCCAAGACTGGCGAGGATTTGACCGGCGTCAGCATGGCGCGACAAATGGGCCGCCGTATTGACGACATCGCCGACCAGATCGAGCCGGCCGGATTCAATATCACCTTCGGTGAGCAGCAACGTCCCGGCATGAATGCCCGAATGCATTCGCAAGGGCAGGAGAGCCAGCGGCAAGTTGTCGTGACGCAGTTGCCCGACCCATTCGTGTATGTCGCGGGCAGCCTCTGTGGCGCGTCTGCCATCGTCCTCGCAAGACAGTGGGTACCCGAACACGATAAGGGCGCCGTCCCCTTGCGTCCTGATCACGCGGCCACCGTGCCTGGTTGCGGCTTGATGCCAGATCTCGCGCAGATTGCCCAACAGCTCGGCGAAGTGCTCGGCCTCCATTTCCCTGCCCAAGGCTGTCGATCCGACCAGATCGGAGAAAAGGACCGTCAATCGATGACGTGCGCCCTTGGCAGCTTCTCGGGGCGGTTCGCTTATCATCGCCATGGAGGCCGGCTCGCTTTGGCAATGCCGGATCCTGGCTAGTGTCAGACCGGCCGTGTAGACATCATACACGCTCGCGATGAACAAGCCTACAGAGACGTGCCTCGGTCAAAATGAGAGCCGGGCAACGCCACTCAATCTGAATCGGTAAGGCTCACTCGCCGTCTCTTGCCGACGGTGCTCCTCCGACTTCCCGTCCGCCCACCAACGGACATTCTCAGGGGCCATCGGCATGTCTGGAAGCCGCGATTTCGACCCCCGTCCCCGCTTCTTACCGCCTCAAAAATTCACCCGGTTGGAAATCGCCCCATCGACGATCAGGTTCGAGCCCGTCGTAAACGAGGACGCAGGGCTCGCCAGGAAAACGGCGGCGTTGGCGATCTCCTGCGGCGTAGCCATGCGGCCGGTCGGATTGCGCTTGAGCGTATCCTGATAGCGCTGGGGCGCGTTCTGCTCGACCATGTTCCAGACGCCGCCCTTGAAATAGACCGTGCCCGGCGACACCACATTGACGCGGATTTTCTTGCCCGCGTATTGCCGCGCCAATCCCTTCGCCATGTGCACCAGGGCCGCCTTGATCGGACCGTACGAACTGGCATTGTCCGCCTGCGCCGCCGAAATTGACGAGATGATGATAAAGGCGGCGTCGCCGTTCTTCTCGCCGCTCGCTTCGAGGAAGGGACGGGCGGCCTCGAACGCGTTGACCGCGCCCAGGACATCGAGCCGAAAATTCTGCTCCCACGAGGCGGGATCGCCGCCCTGCGCCATGGCGCCGGCATTGGAAAACAGCATGTCGATGCTGCCCAGTTCCCGGGTGGCGTCAGCGATCCACGCCGTCAGCGCGGCGCCGTCGGTGATATCAACGGAGGCGCCGGTCGCCCGCGCGCCCCGTGCTTTCAGTTCGGCAATTGTATTGGCGACCTGCTCGGCGTTGCGGGCGCAGACAGCGACGCCGGCGCCTTCACCGGCGAGCGTATCGGCAATCGCGCGTCCAATGCCGCGCGTGCCGCCGAGCACGACCGCGTTTCTTCCCTTCAAACCCAAATCCATGGTGACTTCCTTTGTTGAACCGCGACATCCCGGATTGACCGATCATAGCATGCCGGCATTGACGCAGGCTAATCCGGCGCGGCGCCGAGATGGAAGCGGCGCCATCGCGCGGATGGGCAGACACTACCCGACATGATCTGCGCTCGGTTAACGATCGATGGTGGACATTCTACTGTCCCGATGGCGTGCGCAGGCCGTGCCAGGCGTCGCGCACCTGATGGTAATGCACCTCCGGCAGATAGTCCGGGGTGTTGAGCGACAGCGTCTTGACGTCGAGCTTGCCGATGGCGCTGAGCAGGGTGTAGGAGGCGATCACCCGCTCGCGCTGGGCGCCGATCAGCCGCGCCTTCGCCAGAATCAGATCCTGCTGCGAGTTCAGCACGTCGACCGTGGTGCGCTGGCCACCTTGCGCCTCCCTGCCGACGCCCTGCAGCGCGATCGTTGCGGCGCGTACCTCGGCTTCGGAAGCCGCCACCGCGACCTTGGCGCCTTCATGGGCGACCCAGGCGCCGATCGCTGCTGTGCGCGCCTGGTTGCGGACGTGGTCGAGCACGAGCCGGCTTTGCACGGCCAGTTCCTTGGCCTGCCGGGTCTGCGAGGCTCCGGTGCCGCCGTCATAGATCGGCGCCGTCATCTGGCCGAGGATCGAGGCCTGATCGGTCCCGAACGTGCCAAGCGTGGGATCGCCGTCCCGGCTGCGGCTGGCGCTGCCCTGCAGCGTGATGGTCGGCAGCAGACTGCTCTCGGCGACGCGAATGGTGGTAGAGGCGACGTCGACATCGAAGGCCGCGGCCAGGACCGCCGGATGCTGCCTGAAGGCGAGGCCGGTTGCGTCGTCGCGATTGCGCGGCAAAAAGCGATCCACGGTTTCAGCGGGCCGCAACTGGGACGGCGGATTGCCGATCACCTGGGTATAGGTCGCCTGGCTGATCGCGAGACTGACCTCGGCGGCATTGAGATCCGCGCGCCCGCGGCTGAGCCGCGCCTCGGCCTGCGCGGTATCGGTCGGCGTCACGTCGCCGGCATTGAGACGTTTCTGGACGATACCCTGTGTTTCCTGCAGGAACGCGACGTTGGCGCGCTGCGCCTCGACCAGCGACTGATTGGCCAGCACGTTGGTATAGGCGGTGACGGCGTCCAGCAGCACGCCCTGGCCGACATTGCGCAGCGCCTCGCGGCCGGCCTGCACCTGCAGCTCCGCGACGCGGACGCTGTTGGCGGTCTTGAACCCGTTGAACAGGGTCTGCGTCACCGTCACCCCGATGGTCCACGGTTTCAGGTTCGCGGACTGGAACGTGTTGCCCGGCAGCAAGTCGCGCACCGCCTGCAGTCCCGCGCCGAGACTGGCGACGATCTGCGGCCGATAGCCCGCCAGCGCCTGCGGCACATTTTCATCCGTGGCGCGTTGCCGCGCCCGTTCCGCATTGAGCTGCGGATTGGACTGATAGGCCTTGGCCAGGGCCTCGGGGAGGGTCTCGCTGCGGGCCGCGGAAGCCGAAAATCCGGCACAAACCACCACGCCAAGACAAATGCCCGATCGAAGCACGCGCCTCCCCACGTCGCCTACTTTAGCGGCACGCCCAACCATATGATCCCGCAACACTTCCGGCCGTCCGCCCCCGCCGACGCCTTGCTGTCTACTGTTTAGAGGCAGCAGCCGCTACAGGCAAACGGTCGCGCATCGAAACTTGATTCAGTGCTTTGCTGTTGCCGGTTCGTCACACGCCGGCATCAGGCCAGTTCCTCGGCAATAGCCCTTTGAACTACCGGCCGTTCGGACATCCGGCGGCGGTGATCAATCACTTTGGGAAATCGCGAGGGGGCCACGCCGTCCCCCTCCAGCCACTGCGCCATGGTGAACAGGTAGGGATCGCAGACCGTGTAGGTTTCGCCCATCACCCAGGGCGTCCCGAGCATCCTACGCTCGATCAACTCGTAACACGCCGCCACAGACTGCGGCACCTTGCGCTGCATCGCCTCGATGGCCGAGGGATCATCGGCCCAGCGATAGCCGCGCATGCGGTGGGCATGGGCCACGTGCAAGGTCGAGCACAGATAGCTGTTGAAGGCCTGCACCTGTGCAAACAAATACGGATCCTCCAGCGGGGCCAGCCTCATCAGCGGAAAGCTCTGCGCGATGAAGGCCAGCATCGCGGGCGTCTCCGTCAGAATGCCCCGGTCGGTTACCAGGGCCGGAACCCGGGCTTTTGGATTGATGGCCAGGTATTCCGGCTTGCGCTGCTCGTCGTCGGCGAAGCTGAGCCGTACGGTTGCGTAGTCGGCACCCGCATCCTCCAGCGCGATATGGGGCGCCAGTGAACAGGTGTGCGGAGCATAAAACAGCGTCATCATGTCGATCGTCCTTGAGGAGATGCGGACTTGCCGTCGGCGGCGCGTCGCCTCAGGCAGCGCCGTCAATGATGATGAAATCGGCGTCCGCATATTTTTGACGGATCGCCCGCGCGCTCTGATATTCCGGGCTGCGATAGCAGGCCAGCGCCGTCGCGCGGTCCTTGAACTCGACCACGACGTTTCGTTCGCGGGCGTTGCCTTCCATGGTTTCAAACGCGCCGCCGCGCACCACGAATTTGGCCTCGAACTTCTGGAACGCAGGGCCTGCCGCGGCAAGGTATTCGGGATATCGCTGCTCGTCGCGGACCGAGACCCGCACGATCCAATAGGCCTTCGACATGGTGGTTTTCCTCCGGTGTTTGGCAGCACCGCGATGGCGAACCATCGGGTCGGTGTCCGGGTCTCTTTACGCGCGGTGTCTAATTCCATAAAATGAATAATTATGATATAGTTGATCTCAAGGAGAGATGGATGGATCTGTCGGATCTGCTGATCTTCAGCGCGGTGGTGCGCGAAGGCAGCGTGACGCGCGCGGCCGAGCGGCTGCATCGCGTGCAGTCCAATGTCACGACCCGGATCCGGCAGCTCGAGGAGGACCTTTCCGTCGCGCTGTTCATTCGCGAGGGCAAGCGGCTTCACCTCGCACCGGCCGGCCAGGTATTGCTCGGCTATGCCGAGCGCCTGCTCGCGCTTGCCGACGAAGCGCGCGGCGCGGTGCTGGACGCAAGACCGCGCGGCACGTTCCGGCTCGGTGCGATGGAAAGCACGGCGGCGGTCAGGCTGCCGGGGCTGCTGAGCGAATACCACCGCCGCCATCCCGGGGTCGTGCTGGAACTGCGCACCGGCAACCCGCTGGTTTTGGGAAGCGCGATCCTGGTTGGCGATCTCGACGCCGCGCTGGTCGCCGAGCCGATTGCGGACGCCCCGTTCGACAAGACGTTTGCCTTTGACGAAGAACTCGTGATCGTCGCACCCGCCAATCATCCGCCGATCGGCAGGAAAGGCAGTCTGCCGCGGACCGTGCTGGTTTTCGAGCATGGCTGCCCGCATCGGAAACGGCTCGAGGACTGGTATGCGAGCCGTCATCAGATGCCGGAGCGCACCATCGAACTGGCATCGTATCATGCGATATTGGGATGCGTCGTCGCCGGCATGGGGATATCC
>JAYSPJ010001006.1:0-10893 GCA_043722155.1 Bradyrhizobium sp. | reverse complement strand
TATGCCGAGACGCGCTCTCATTGACGGCCGTTGATATAGTGCTTGGCGTCGCAATCTTTTTTGTCGGTGAGCTGGTTTTGTCCCGTATTCTGTACCGTGCCCACCTGCGCGATGAACCATATTAGACGATCATCTTCCACGCCGCAGGGTATGCACGGCTATTTCGGGCGGACAGTTGAAACGCACGGCAACGACGCTCGATCCGGCTCCCACGGAAGTGTAGCCAATCATACTGTGATACTGCCAGGCGCCGGACCCCATGCGCCGCGGCAAAACGGAATCGAGCGTGATCGGAATCGAGCCCGGCAGGCAGATCTGGCCGCCATGGGTGTGTCCGCTCAATATCAGATTGAAACCGGCATGGGCGGCCTGGCGATAGATTTCCGGCGTGTGCGACAACAAGATGGAGAATTCGCCGTCCGGGATCTGCGACGCGGCCTTTTCGATGTTGTCGACCCTGAAGAAGTGCGCATCATCGATCCCGGCGATATGGATCCTCTGGCCGTCGCGCACGATCGTCTCGTTCTCGTTGAGCAGCATCCGGATTGCCATGGCCTCGAGTCCGGGCACCATCTGGATGGTATCGTGGTTGCCGAGCACCCCGTAGACCGGGCCCTTCAGGTGAGCCCGTACCCGCGAAACCCCGTCGAGGGCGGCCTCGAAAGGCCCAAACGTCTTGCCGCGATAATCGCCGGTCAGAACGCATATGTCGTAGCGCAGGTCGGCGACCAGTTCGACCAGGTGGCGCATGGCCGCCACGTTCATGTCGGCATGCATGTCGCTGATGTGGAGCAGGGTGAAGCCGTCGAAATGCGGTGGCAATTCCTTGAACCAGACGTCGTTGTGCCTGAGCATAATGCGTTCGGCATTCCTTCTTCCCCGTCCGTAGAGGCCGGCCAGCCGTAGCGCGTTTCGGATCACGGAATGGACCGAGTACCAATTCTCCAAGTGAAAGAAGGTCAGGCCCTGGCCGAACAGTTGCGCCTCGTGATCGGTCTCGATCCCCAGCCGCTGCTTCGCATGCACGGGCCCGAGACGCTGCTCCAGTTTCGCCAGAAGGTCCTCGTTCATTTGGCAGCGTTCCTCGAAATTTGTCCGGTCGCCCGCGATAGACCTCAGCTGGCTGGTTTCGTTGCCGCCTTCATGGTGGCAAGCGTGATGAAGACCGCGAAGCCGGAAAAAGCTGCGCCCGCTGCAAAGGTCGCAGTCGGTCCGAACGCTTGCCATAACCAGCCGGCCAGCACGCTGGCGATCAGCAGCGCGAGGCCGGTGACCAGATTGAACAGGCCGAAGGCGGTGCCGCGCAAGCCTTCAGGGGCGGTATCGGCAACCAGCGCCGCAAGCAGCCCCTGCGAGAGTCCGAGATAGAGACCCCAGAGACCGACGCCGATGAATACCGCGACAAGGCCCGGAACGAAGGCCAGCGTGAGATCGGCGATCAACAAGGCGCCGAGTCCGCACAGCAGCAGTTTCTCCCGGCCTATCCTGTCGGAAAGAATGCCGGCCGGCGTTGCGGTCAGGGCATAGACGATGTTCATCCACACGAACACCAGCGGGATCAGGGCCAATGCCAAGCCTTCGGCTTGCGCCTTCAGCACGAGGAAGGCCTGGCTGAAGCGCGCCAGCGTGAAAACCATGCCGATCGCAACGACCGTCCAGAAGGCCGGGGACAGGCGCGCCAGTTCCTGCTTGCGGATCGGCCAGCCACGTTTCGCCGTTGCCTTGACGCCGTCGGGCTCCTGCACGCCGACGACGAGCAGCAGCACCGCGAGGATGGCGGGGACCGCCGCCCACCAGAAAACGGCGCGGAAGTCGTTGGCGTAGAGTACCATCAGCGCCATCGCCAAAAGGGGACCGGCAAATCCTCCCACCGTATCCAGCGCCTGTCTGATGCCATAGCCGGCGCCGCGGATCGCGGGCGGCGTAATGTCGGCGATCAGCGCGTCGCGCGGCGCATCGCGGATGCCCTTGCCGATGCGGTCGACGAAACGCGCGGCCAGAATCTCCCCGGCCGTGCTCGCGAGCGGGAATACCGGCTTGGTGATGGCGGCGAGTCCGTAGCCGATGCCGACCAGCAGCTTGCGTTTGCCGATGCGGTCGGAAAGGGCGCCGGAGAAAACCTTGGCGACTGCAGCGGTAGCCTCGGCAACGCCCTCGATCAGGCCGACAATTGTCGTACTGGCGCCGACCACGGTCACGAGAAATATGGGTAACAGGCTGTGAATGAGTTCGGACGAGACGTCCATCAGCAGGGAGACAAAACCGAGCGCCCAGACGCTTTTCGGCACGTCGCGCCATGTCACGGTCGATGTTTTTGCGGTCCCGGAACTCATCAAGAAGAAATAGCGGGCCGCCGGGTGCCGGTCTTGCGTTAGGTCAACCCGTTGCCGCCGCTGGTTTGCCTGGAGCGGAATTGGCCGAAAGCGTCAGGAAACTGGCCGGCGCGAAGGAGACGTGCCGGCATTGGCCGGAAATATACCAAATTCGGCGGTCCTGACCGCAGCCCGAAGCCGCTCTAGGCGCAAAAACATCAACGGCTTCCAGCGAATTTGAGCGAATTTTTAGAGATAATACTTCTTTGCCAACTTTACGGAAAACTCGGGTTTGCCCGCTAGGGTTCCGACGCGCGCAGATTTGCGCCGGTTTGTCGCGATCTAAGGTCTGAAGAAAATGAGTGGGGCAAAATCGTTTCTAAGGGATCTCGACCACGCGGTGTCGCAGGGGACGGCCGAGAGCCGCATCCGGGCGCTGTGGCATACCACCGACCTGATGATCACCGGCCGCTACAGCGAGGACGAAATCTGGACCTTCGGCGAGGTCATCGGACGGCTCGCGGACGAGATTGAAGTGGCGGCCCGCGCCCAGCTTGCGCGGCGGCTGGCCCGCTTCGACAATGCCCCGGTCAATATCATCCACAAACTCGCCTTCGACGATTCGATCGATGTCGCCGGCCCGATCCTGCAGGAATCCGAACAGCTCGAGCCGTACGCCCTGGTTGCCAACGTCTGCACCAAGAGCCAGCCGCACCTGCTCGCGATCTCGAAGCGGGAGTCGCTCGTGGAGATGGTCACCGACGTGCTGGTGACCCGCGGTAACCAGGAGGTCGTGAACTCCGTCGCCACCAACAGTGGCGCGCGCTTCTCGGATTTCGGCTTCCTGCACATGATCCAGCGGGCCGAAGGCGATTCCATTCTCGCCGAGCAGCTCGGGCTGCGTGAGGACATTCCCAGGCATATCTTCCAACAGCTGATCGCCAAGGCGTCGGACGACGTCAGAAAGCGGCTCGAGCGCGAGCGGCCGGCCATGGTCGACCAGATCAAGTCCACGATGTCCGATGTCGCGGGCGAACTGCAATCCAAGTTCGGCCCGGTATCGCGAAGCTATTTTGTCGCCAAGCGGTTGGTGACGGCGCAGCATCGCCAGGGCAACCTGAACGAGAACAGCATATCGCTATACGCCAGATCGCATAAGCTCGATGAGGTCACGATCGGACTGTCCTTGCTGTGTTCACTGCCGGGCGACGTGATCGAGCGAGCCATGCTGGACAAGAACAGGGAAACGCTGCTGATTCTGGCCAAGGCGCTCGACTTCTCGTGGGCGACCACGATGGCGTTGCTGTTTCTCGGCGCCAAGGATCACCGCATTACCGCGCTGGAACTGAGGGACCTGGAAAGCGAATTCGGCCGCCTCAACGTCAAGACATCCCGCAGCGTTCTGGAATTCTATCAGTCCCGCAAGAATGCCGGGGATACCGATACGGGCCCGAAGCGGCAGCCCGCGCTTGCCGTGCAATGAGGCTATCGATCTGAACAGGCTGGGGAATATCGGCGATGAACGCAATCTCATTCGGCACGGCCTCACGCGAACGCCTCGGCATGGCTTCCGGCGAGCCGAAACCCGAGGCGTCCTCGGTGGATATGGCCTGGCTCGTTCTCGAAGCCGCCAACGATCTCGGCGACCACGATGCCGTCGAGGCATGCCGCCGGGTGATCGATGCGAACCTGAACGGCAGGCTAGCTCCGCAATCCGACGTTCACCTCATTGTCGATTATTTCAGGTGAATTGAGGTCGGCTGCTTATCACGTCATGCGCGGCGAGCGCCGGGTCGCGATGCGGCCGATGGTGCTGGGCCATGAGGCCGCAGGCGTCGTCGAACAGATCGGCGACGCGGTCAGCGGCATCAAGCCCGGCGATCATGTCGTTCTCACCTTCATCCCCGCCTGCGGCAAGTGCCACTGGTGCCGGCGCGGTCTGCACCATCTGTGCGCCGAGGGCGCGTGCATCACGCAAGGGCCGCAGCTCGACGGCACTTACCGCCGGCGTGACCGTGACGGCGTCGCGGTCGGCGCCTTCTGCATGATCGGCGCCTTTGCCGAACGCGCCGTCGTCGATCAGGCTTCCGTCGTCGTGATCGACAAGGACATCCCGTTCGACCTTGCCAGCCTGGCCGCATGCGGCGTGCCGGCCGGCGTCGGAGCCGCGCGGCAGCGGGCGCGGGTACAATCAGGCGAAGGTGTGCTCGTGGTGGGCTGCGGCGGCGACGGCATGAACGTCATTCAGGGCGCACGGCTGTGGGGCGCAGCCAAGATCATCGCCGCCGATATCGTGCCGGCCAAACTCGATTGGGCGCGAGAGTTCGGCGCAACGCATGTCGTCAACGCGGAAGGCGATGAACTGATCCGCGCGGTGCATGAGCTGACCGGCGGCATCGGCGTCGATCATTCCTTTGTCTGCATCGATCCGCCCTCGACATTGCTGCCGGCGTTCCACGCCACCGCCAGGGGCGGCAACGTCGTGGTCACCGCGTTGACGCCGGACACCGTAACCGAAATCAAAATTCCGCCGCTCGAGCTGTTCGCCAGCCAGAAGGCCATCATGGGCGCGGTGTATGGCTTTGCCAGTCCGCGCCTGCAAATTCCCGAATTGCTGGCGTTATATCGTACCGGTGCATTGAAGCTGCGCGAACTGATTACGCGCACCTATCGCCTCGACGAAATCAACCGCGGCTACGCCGACCTCGAGGCGGGCAGGAATCTGCGCGGCGTCGTGGTGTTCGACGGCTAGGAAATGTGAGCCGGCATGCGGGATGGCGGCCAGCTAGCCGGCCGCTAGCGCGACGGCAATACTGTAAGTCGCAAAACTCGCGGCATAGGCCAGCGTGAACATGTAGGCGAAGGTGATCGCCATCCACTTCCAGCTTCCGGTCTCGCGCCGGATCACCGCCAACGTCGAGGCGCATTGCGGCGCGAAGATGTACCAGGCCAACAGCGACAGCGCGGTGGCCAGACTCCATTTCGTCGCCAGCAGCTGTCCGATCTGTTCGGCCGCTTCCTTGCCGCCCTCGATGGCATAGACGGTGCCGAGTGCTGCGACGGCGACTTCCCGCGCCGCCATGCCCGGGATCAGCGCCACCGCGATCTGCCAGTTGAAGCCGACCGGAGCCAACAGGGGTTCAAGCGCCTTGCCGATCATGGCGGCGAGGCTGTAGTTGATGGCCGGGTCGATCGCGCCGGCCGGCGCCTGCGGAAACGACGCCAGGAACCAGATCAGCACCATCATCGAGAAGATCGTGGTGCCGGCGCGCTGCAGGAACATTTTTGCGCGGGTGTAGACGCCGATCGCGATGCTGCGCGGGCGCGGCATCTTGTAGTCGGGCAATTCCAGCATGAACGGCGCCGGCGCATAGTCGCGCCACATGAAGAATTTGATCAGGAAGGATACGCCGAGCGCGCTGGCGATCCCCGCCGCGTAGAGGCCGAACATCACGAGGCCCTGCAAGCTGACGAAACCCCAGACCTGCCTGGCGGGAATGAAGGCCGAAATGATCAGGGTGTAGACCGGAATCCGCGCCGAACAGGTCATCAGCGGCGCAATCAGGATGGTGGTCAGCCGGTCGCGGCGATTGTCGATCACCCGTGTCGCCATGATGCCGGGGATGGCGCAGGCGAAACTCGACAGCAGCGGAATGAAGGCGCGGCCGTGCAGGCCGGCGCCGCCCATGATGCGGTCCATCAAAAACGCCGCGCGCGCCATGTAGCCGAAATCTTCCAGCAGCAGGATGAACAGGAAGATGATGATGATCTGCGGCAGGAACACGACGACGCTGCCGACGCCGGAAATCACGCCGTTCTGCAGGAAGCTCTGCACGAGGCCCGCGGGTAGGGTGTCGTGAACCAGTTGTCCGAGCGCGCCGAAGCCCGAGGCCAGCAGCTCCATCAGCGGCTGCGCCCAGGCGAACACCGCCTGGAACATCACGAACAGGATCAGTGCCAGGATCGCCAGCCCCGCCACCGGGTGCAGCACCGCGGCGTCGATCCGTGCGGTCCAGGTGTCGGGCCTGGTCGGCAGGCTGATGGTCGCCGCGATGATGCGGTCGGCCTCGCGCTGGGTGGCGCGCAATTGCGCGACCGTGAGCGGCTGCCATAGATTCGGCTGCACGGGGTTAGGAGCTTGCGCCGCGATGATCTCGTCGGTCCGGCGCAACAGTTCGGCGGTGCCGCCCTTGCGGACCGCAATCGATGTAACGACGGGGACGCCGAGCGTCTCGGACAGGCGCGGCACATCCACGGTGACGCCCCGGCGCGTGGCGATGTCGAACATGTTGAGCACCAGCATCAGCGGCCGGCCGGTGCTCTTGAGCTCGAGCACGAGGCGGATCGTCAGCCGCAGATTGGTGGAATCGGCGACGCAGAGCACGAGATCGGGCAGCGCCTCGCCGGGGGCGCGGCCGAGCACGATATCGCGGGTGATTTCTTCATCCGGGCTGCGACCGCGCAGCGAATAGGTGCCGGGCAGGTCGACCAGCGACACCTGACGGCCCCTTGGCGTGACGAACGAGCCTTCCTTGCGCTCCACCGTGACGCCCGGATAGTTCGCGACCTTCTGGCGGCTGCCGGTGAGCGCGTTGAAAAGCGAGGTCTTGCCGCTGTTCGGCGTGCCGACCAGGGCGAGATGCATCAGCGGAGCTTCCATGAATCAAAATCCGGTCGCGTCAGGCGACAATAATGGCCATGGCCTCGCGCCGGCGCACCGCGATCGTGACGTTCTCGACGCGGACCGCGATCGGATCGCGGCCGACGATGCCCTCGTGCAGCACCTCGACCTTCGCGCCTTCGACGAAGCCCAGTTCGATCAACCGGCTTTCGAGTTCTTCGGCCGACAGCGCCGAGCCGGCATCGCCGGCAGCGAGGTGCTGAATCACGCCCGAAAAGCCGCGCTTGGCCAGTCCCAGCGGCATTTGCGGACGAGTGCCGGTTCGATCAGTCATGATTTGTATTTCCAATCGGCGGCGGGTCGGTCAAGCTTGGTGATCGGGATGCGGCTGCTTCTTAGAGCGATTATAAACGATGCCAGCCGATGTGGTGCTGATCATTCCGCCCAACCTCTTTCAGGGTCATGAACCCCGGAAGGCCGTATTGATCCAGCGCAATCATCCTGCCGTGCGACTGCGAGCGGCAGGCTTTGCCGGCCCCGATTGATCTGCGGCGTTGAGCGCCCAACGATCCCGTTCGGCCCGCAGACACTCGCGATGCCCCCCAAACCAGATTGCCATGGCGCCAACCAGTCCTTGCATGCTTCAGGGAGATTAATGTATACGTTAATAAAGACATTATCCGAAACAGCTCCCCCTCCTCGGCGACATCGGTCTGCTCAAAGACAGGTTCTTGCGACATGAGTGCCAACGACGTCATCCATATTGCCGTTCTGCCCGGCGACGGTATCGGCCACGAGGTGATGGCGCCGTGCCTTGAAATTCTCGATGCGGTTTCGCGCCGGCTCGGCAATCTCAACTTCCGCTTCGACAGCCATCAGGCAGGGGCCATCCATTATCGCGAGACGGGGGTGGCTCTGCCGGCTTCGGCACTGGCCGCGGCCCGTGAAGCGGACGCCATCCTTCTCGGAGCCATGGGCTGGCCGGAGGTGCGATATCCTGACGGTACCGAAATCTCGCCGCAGATCGATCTGCGCATGGAACTCGGTCTTTACGCCGGGGTTCGTCCGGTGCGAACGCTGCCGGGGATACCTGGCGTCTTGGCGGACCCGCGCGCAAGGCATCTCGATTTTGTGATCATCCGGGAATCGACGGAAGGGTTGTTTGCGTCGCGGGGAAAAGGCGAGGTTGTCGCGGATCGGGAAGCCAGAGACACCATGCTGATTACGCGAAAGGTCAGCGAGCCGCTTTTTGATTTCGCGTTCCAGCTCGCGCGCCGCCGCAAACGGCAAAGGGGGCAGGGCACCGTCACCTGCGTCGACAAGGCAAACGTCTTCGCCAGTTTCGCATTCTTTAGAAAGATCTTCGACGAGCGCGCGCGGTTGAACGCCGACATTCAGGCAAATCACGCCTACGTGGATGCCACGGCCATGTATATGGTTCGCAAGCCATGGGATCTCGATGTCCTGGTTACCGAGAACATGTTCGGCGACATTTTATCCGATCTCGGCGCGGGACTCATGGGAGGCCTGGGTTTCGCGCCGTCCGCCGACATCGGCGACCGTCACGCGGTGTTCCAGCCATGTCATGGGACGGCGCCCGATATCGCGGGACAGCAAAGAGCCAACCCGACCGCGATGATCCTGTCGGCCGCCATGATGCTGGAATGGCTCGGCGACAAACATTCGCGCAGCGACCTCGATCTGGCAGGCCGGCTCGTTCGTGCGGCAGTCGACCATGCATTTGCAAACGGACTGAAGCCGCTGGAAGTGGGCGGCAAGGACGATACGAAAAGTACAGCGCTTGCCGTGCTCGATGCGCTGAGCCATGTCGATGCGGTGGCGGTCTGACGAGATGTCCTTGCGGCTTGCCACGATCGCGCGGCGAACCGTCGGCTGACCATGGGCGAATGGACGATCGAAGGCTCCAGCGGCGTCCTCAGACTCGACGGAGACGCGCGACTGACGCTGCGTTCTCATGGATCGAACGACGAGCGGCCGCTCGGGTTTTCCTGGTCGAATAACGACGTTGGGGGAGGCTGCGGGTATCGTTTTCGGCGGCACGCGGTCGATGTGCTGTCGAACAGGTCACGCGCTCCAACACTTGCGGCCGATTACCTGGAGAATCTGAAAATTGAAGAAGCGGTCTACCAATCCCGCCGCTCCGGCCGCAAAATCGGGCTTGCCTCGATCGACGCGTCATGATCCGTCCGGGACCCCGTTGCAGTCGGAGCGGGCTTACCGTGAACTCCGGCAATTGGTGATCGACCATCACCTGGGTGCGGGTGCCCAAATGCTCGAGCTGGAAGCGGCCGAACGTCTCGGCATGAGCCGCACGCCGGTTCGCGAGGCGATGCTGCGACTCCAGCAGGAAGGCATGGTCGAAATTCGGCCGCGGCATGGAATGCGGGTTCTACCCGTATCTGCCGACGACATGCGCGAAATTTACGACGTCCTTACCGCGCTGGAGTCGACGGCGGCCTATCTGGTTGCGGAGCGAGGGCTTTCGAAAGAGCAGCTTGCCCAACTCTCCGGCGCCGTTACCGACATGGACCGCGCGCTGGATGCCAACGACCTCGTCAAATGGTCCGAGGCTGACGAGCAATTCCATCATCTCCTGGTCCAGTTTTCGGAGAATTCACGATTGATACAGATGGTCGGTCAATTGTGGGATCAGGCGCATCGTGTACGTCTGCTCACCCTCAAGCTGCGGCCGAAGCCGATCAAGTCAAATCGGGATCATGAAGCGCTGGTGACGGCGATCCGAAGGCGAGACGCCGAGTCAGCGCGTCGCATCCATCACGATCATCGCAGTAAAGCGGGAAGGATGCTGACAATGCTGTTGATGTCTCTTGGATTGAGGCAGCTCTAGCCCAGCGGCTTCGGATCCGATCCGGCGGAGACGGCGCGGGTTCGAAAATAATCCAGCACGAACAGGCGAATGGCCGACGACAGATTGCCCTGCTGGCGGTTGGAGTCGATCTCGCCCACCAGTTCGGACAGCGTCATGTCGCGCAGGCCCGAGATTTCCTTCATGCCGTTCCAGAATGCCTCTTCGAGGCTGACGCTGGTCTTGTGGCCGGCGACCACGATCGAGCGCTTCACGACTGGCGATTTCATGATGCGTCCTCGCCGTCAATGCGATGCTGATCCAGCAGATCGTTCGCACGGGTCCCGCGCTGTTGGTCCAGAGCGCGTTCGGATTTGGTTCGGCCGAACCGCGTCCGGTTGGCGTCTGCCTGTTTCGCCGACGCTACGCGCTCGGTGCGCTTCCTGAACCGCTTCAGGTTGACCACGTCCCCCATGCCTGCCTCCATCATCCAAATATTGAAGGGCAAGAAGAATAGTTGCGAAGGCGTGAGTTGTTACTGTGCGCCTCGGCCGGCTCGGTCGTCATCCCAGGAAATCCCCGTCAGTGACTTCTGATAGCATCAAAGAATATGTTTCATTCTATGAAAACCAAATATTGTCGTGCTCTACCATGAGCTAGATCAACGACGATAACGGATCCGCCTAAGCCTTTAGCTATTATGATCTATAACTATAACGTGAGGCCCGCAAATAATAATGCGGGCCCGTAGTTTCCCGGGGGTCTCGCTGCGGTGATCAGCCGGGGTGTGTCATTTTGTCAGGCTGTACCAGCCGGTCGAATTCCAGCGCCGACACCAATCCCAGCCGCATCGCCTCTTCCCTCAGCGTGGTTCCGCGGGCGTGGGCCGCCTTCGCGACCTTGGCGGCGTTGTCGTAACCGATCTTCGGTGCCAGCGCGGTCACCAGCATCAGCGAGCGTTCCATCAAATCCCGGATGCGATTCTCGTCGGCGCGGATCCCCTCGACACAATTTTTCGTGAACGAGCGTGCCACGTCGGCCAGCAATTCAATGGAATGCATCATGCAATGGGCCATCACCGGCTTGTAGACGTTCAGCTCGAAATGGCCCTGGCTGCCGGCGACGGTGATGGC
>JAYSPJ010001005.1:0-9070 GCA_043722155.1 Bradyrhizobium sp. | reverse complement strand
ATGCGGCGCGCCGATGGTGGCGATTCCCGGCGGCGAGCCGCTGATCCACAAGGAAATCGGCGAGATCGTCCGCGGGCTGGTGGCGCGCAAGAAATTCGTGTCGTTGTGCACCAACGCGCTGCTGCTGGAAAAGAAGCTCGATTTGTTCGAGCCCTCGCCCTACCTGTTTTTCTCGGTGCATCTCGACGGCCTGCAAGAACATCACGACAAGGCGGTGTCGCAGAAGGGCGTGTTCGATCGCGCGGTCTCGGCGATCAAGGCCGCCAAGGCCAAGGGTTTTGCGGTCAACGTCAATGCCACCATCTTCGACGGCCACGCCGCGGAGGACATCGCCAAATTCCTCGACTACACGACAGAACTCGGGGTCGGCGTCTCGATGTCGCCCGGCTATGCCTATGAGCGCGCGCCCGACCAGGAGCACTTCCTCAACCGCACCAAGACCAAGAAGCTGTTTCGCGACGTGTTCGCGCTCGGCAAGGGCAAGAAGTGGAATTTCATGCATTCCGGCCTGTTCCTGGACTTCCTTGCCGGCAATCAGGAATATGAGTGCACCCCCTGGGGCATGCCGGCGCGCAACATTTTCGGCTGGCAGAAGCCCTGCTACCTGCTCGGCGAAGGCTACACCAAGACCTTCAAGGAGTTGATGGAGACCACCGACTGGGAAACCTACGGCACCGGCAAATACGAGAAGTGCGCCGACTGCATGGCGCATTGCGGCTACGAGCCGACCGCGGCGAACGCAGCACTGAGCAACCCGCTGAAGGCGCTGTGGGTGTCGCTGCGCGGCGTCAGGACCACGGGTCCGATGGCGCCCGAGATCAGTCTCGATCATCAGCGCCCGGCGCAGTACATCTTCTCGGCGGAAGTACAGAAGCGGCTGTCGGATATCCGCCGTGACGAGGCTGTCGCGGCTGCCACCAAGGCACAGCAGAAGGCTTCGACCGCTGCCTAAATCGACCACGGACAAAAAACAAAACGGGGCGCGATACCGATCGCGCCCCGTTTTCGTTTTCATAGCATTGCAGTCGTTCAGATATCCGCCGTGACGAAGCCCTCGCTGCCGAGCAGAAAGCCGCGACAGCCGCGCAGGCTGCGCAGGGCACGATTGAAATCGATCCCGGTCGAGACCAGCTCGCGCAGCGTCAGCGGGTTGCGCGCCACGCCACTCAGCACCTTGCGCAGGTCGATATCGCCGTTCGGCTTGATCGCCGCCATCGCCAGCGCCGGCAAAGCCCGGCTGGCGGGGTCGCTGATCACGCGCAAGGCTGCGAACGGAAGGCCGGCCTCGGTCGCGTAGGCGGCTGCGATATGGCTCTCCATATCCACCGCCGCCGCCCCGGTTTCCGAGCGCAGCGCAGCTTTGCAGGCCCGGGCGGCAACCACCCGTTCGACGCCGGCAAGACCGCCCCTGACCACGCGCCGGCGCTTGATAGCAACGCTGGCAATCAGTTCTTCATTGAGCGCCAGACCGGCCAGCCAGCGCGTATCGCCGGCCAGGACCTCGGTCGCCACCACGACGTCGCCTGATTTCAAGCTCGGGTCCAGTCCGCCCGCGACCCCGAAGCTGATGACGCCCCTGATGGTCGACGGGTCGAAAACGGTCAGCAGCGCCCGCAATTGCTGCGGATCGCTACTGCTGCAGATTACGGTCATGCCGGGCCCGGCCGCTATGCGGGCCTCCTGCACCAATCCAGTCACAATCAGTACCGGCCGCGGATCAATCGGATTGCCCGCGAACGCGTCGTCCCCCGCCCCCAAATTCACATTCCGACCCCTGCCACCTTGCTGTTGGTGTTCCGCAAATTCCGGTACCGCGCCAACGCCCAGAGCGGAAAGAACTTTGGATAACCATGATAGCGCAGATAAAACACCCGAGGAAAGCCTGTTGCGGTGTAGCGTTGCTCATCCCACAAACCTTTTTCGGTCTGTGTGCCTATTAGGTACTCCACCCCGCGCGCGACGGCCGGATGCCCGACCTCGCCCGCCGCCATCAATCCAAGCAAGGCCCATGCCGTTTGCGAGGCGGTGGTGGGAGCCCCCTCAAATCCCCTATAGTCAAGTCGGTAGCTGATGGCATCCTCGCCCCAGCCCCCGTCCGCGTTCTGGATCGACAGCAGCCAGTTCACGGCCTTGCGCATCGCTGGGTCCTGGTGGTCGACGCCGACGGCGTTCAGCGCGCACAGGACCGACCAGGTGCCATAGATATAGTTAAGCCCCCAGCGGCCATACCACGACCCTTCCGCCAACTGGGTCCGGCGCAAATAGTCGACGCCATCGGCAACAGCCTTGCTGGTTTGCGCGGTCTCGCCGAGCTGAGCCAGCATCGAGACGCAGCGGGCGGTGACGTCCTCGGTCGGCGGATCGAGCAGCGCGCCATGATCGGAGAACGGAATGTTGTTGAGGTAATATTCGAGATTGTTGACGTCGAAGGCGGCCCAGCCGCCATCGCGGCTCTGCATACCCTCGATCCATTCGCGGCCACGCTCGATCGCGACATCGTACTCGTCGCTTTGGCTGGCGCGCCGGGCGCGGTCCATCGCCATCACCACGACCGCGGTGTCGTCGAGGTCGGGATAGTAGGCATTGTTGTACTGGAACGCCCAACCGCCGGGGCGAACCTCCGGCCGCTTCACGGCCCAATCTCCCTTGATGTCCAGCACCTGCCTGGGCTTGAGCCAGTCCAGACCCTGCTTGGCCGGAAGCAGCGCCGTCTCACTGCCGGCTTCGATCAGCGCATGACAGCTCAGCGCGGTGTCCCACACTGGCGAGACGCAGGGCTGGCAATAGGCCTCGTGCTCGCCGATCACGAGAAGCTTGTCGATGCCCCTTCGCGTGATGGCGCGCGGCGGATAGTCCGCCTCCTTGCCCAGTACCTCGTACATCATCACGGTATTGGCCATTGGCGGATAGATGGCGCCGAGGCCATCTTCGCCGTTCAGCCGTTCCTCGACGAAGGCGACGGCGGCATCGATCGCGCGGGCGCGCAACTTCTTCGGAAACAGCGGCTCGATGGTCCGCAATATGCTGTCGAGGCCCCGGAACAGATAAAACCAGCCCGGGCTTTGATGCGGGGCCCTGGCAGTCATTCCGATCGAATGCGGCGGCTGCAGAAACAACTCGTCGATCCCGACGCCGCTGACATTCTTGGCGCGCGGCTTCAGCGCCGCCAGCACCATCAGCGGCACGATGGTGGTCCGCGCCCAGTAGGAAATCTTGTTGAGATGGAATGGCGACCACATCGGCAGCAGCATGATTTCGATCGGCAATACCGGCACGCTGCGCCAGGTCAGCACCCCGAACATCGACAGCATGAAGCGCGTGAAGACATTGCTGTGGATGGCGCCGCCGCGCGAGCGGATCGCCTCGCGCGCCCGCGCCATGTGCGGAGCATCGGGCGAATCGCCGATCATTTTCAGCGCGAAATAGGCCTTCACGCTGGCGCTCATTTCGAAAGCGCCGTCATGCACCAGCGCCCAGCCGCCATGGACGCCCTGAACCCGGCGCAGGTAATTGGCGATCTTTCCCTCGAGGGCGCGATCGACGGGCTCGCCGAGGTAGTGGCGAAGCAGCACATATTCCGCGGGGATGGTGCAATCGGCTTCCAGTTCGAACACCAGGTGCCCGTCCGGCTGACGGTAGCCGAGCAACCCCTGCGTCGCCGAGGCGATGCACGCCTCCAGGGCGTCACCGCTTTTGTTTCCAACTGATCTGTTGCCGGAATGCATGGTGCTCGACATCCCCAATGTTGCCCTGCCCGGTCTCACTGGAAACCGCGGTATTTGCCGTTCCCGGTCAGGCCTGACGCATGGCGAGGACGAGATCGGCGGCGCGGTTGCCCGACCGTACCGATCCCTCGATGGTGGCCGGCAACCCCGTATCAGTCCAGTCGCCGGCAAGAAACAGGTTTTTGTAAGCCGTGACAGCGCCCGGCCGCAGCGCGTTCTGCTCCGGCGTGGCCTCAAAGGTGGCGCGACGCTCGCGCACGATCTGCCACGGCGGCAATTCACCCTCGACGCCCGCGGCCTTGCAGATATCCCGCCAGATCGCCTGCGCCAGTTCCTCGCGCGGCATATCCACCAGGCGGTCGCCGTTGCTGATGGTGACCGACAGGCGCTGCGGAAATGCGAACAGCCACTCCACCAGTCCGCCGACCACGCCGAGGAGGGCCGGCTGCCCCTTCGGCGGGTCGAAGCGGAAATGCGCATTGACGATGGCGCGGAACTTCGTGGGGGTTTTCAGGCCCGGCAGCAGCGCCGCGGCGGGGCGTGGCGGCACCGCCATCACTACGGCTTCGCCGGGCTGGATCGCCACGCTGTCGTCGCCGAATTTCAACTCACTGAGGCGGTCCGCCGAGACAGCGAATTCGCGCAGCTCATGGCCGAACGTGATGCTGGCGCCCTTGGCCTGCAGCAGCTTGATCGCGGGCTCGACCAGCACCGCGCTGAGGCCGTCGCGCGCGATCAGCGGCCGGCAGGCCTGGCCGCCTGCCAGCAGCGTTTCCCGCACCACCGCGCCAGCCAGGCCCGCCGACCCTTCTGGCGGGTCGACGTTCAGCGCCGCCAGCAGCAGCGGCTGCACCAGCCGCTGATAGAGCGTCCCGTCGCACGGGATCGCGTCGCCGACCAGTTTGCTCTGCGCTGCCCAGATCAGCGGCATCAGTGCCAGATAATCGAGCACGCCGGTGTCGGGGACACGGCGCGCCTCATCGAAGATCCATAGCGGCAGCCGGCTCTCGCCGAGATCGAGTTGCCAGCGCTGTCCGGTCGTCAGATCGACGAAGGGAAATTGCGCACGCTTCGGCCCGACCAGGCCCGCCTCGGTGCCGATCGATTTGGCGTAAGCGACTGCGGCACGGTTGCCCGAGAGCAGGAGATGGTTGCCGTTGTCGATGGTGAGGTTGGTCGCCGCGTCGAAATAGGACCGGCAGCGGCCGCCGGCCTGCTGCGTGGCCTCGTGGAGGTGCACGCTGTAATTCGCGTTCGCCAGCCGAACGGCAGCCGACAGGCCCGAAATTCCAGCGCCGATGATATGGACGGTCTTTTGCATCAGATGAACGCGTAGCGAAGGAGGATCAGGATGCGGGCCATCTTGCTGAGGCGGACCGGCGCGCGCGGCGCGGCGAACCCTCTGACGACCAGCAGTTCCAGAATCGCGCGATAATATTTCGACATGATCCTGGGCGCCCGCACCGCCCGCCGCGGATTGCGGCGCATGATCTCGTCGGCTGTCTCGAAATGCATCCTCGCACGCGCCACCAGCGGCGCGCACACTTTCGGCAGCGCCGGATCGACGATCACCTTGGCTGGATCGGTCGAGGTGATCCCGGCATGCAGCAGTCCCTCGAGCGGCAGATACAGCCGGCCGATACCGGCGTCTTCGTCGATATCGCGCAGGATATTGGTCAATTGCAGCGCTCGGCCGAGATGATGCGCAAGCAGGATGCCGTCGGCTTCGGCGAGACCGAACACCCGCACCGACAGCCGTCCGACCGCGCTGGCGACGCGATCGCAATACAGATCGAGTGTCGCCGTATCCGGCGCCCTGATATCCTGCGGCACGTCCATCTCCATGCCGTCGACGATGGCCAGAAAATCCTCCCGCCTGAGGTCAAATCGTCGAACCGACGCCACGTAGTCGCGCAATCGCGCCGGTGGATGGTCCCGATATAGCGCGTCGATATCGTCGCGCCACTGCTGCAGCGCGGCCAGCCGCGCGTCGCGCGGGCCATCGGAATCCGCGATATCGTCGACCTGCCGGCAAAAGCTGTAGATCTGAAACATCGCCTCGCGCTGCTCGTGCGGCAGAATGCGCATCGCCGCGTAGAACGAACTGCCGGATGCGGATGTCCCGTAACTGGCGCTGGTGGCCGCGCTCTCGAGCGTCATGCGCCGGCCGCCGGTTTTGACACGGGCCGCCATCCCACCGCGCGGCGAGCCATCTCGCTGACGATCCCGCCGAGGCTGTAGCCGAGCAATTCGAGCGGGCCGAGATGCACCCTCTCGCTGAGGGGGTCGCGCACTTTGAGCAATCCGACGATCTTGTCGGCGAAAGCCTGGATCACGGAGACTTCGCACCCCAGCCGAAAGTCCCTGACTTCGGCGCTGAGCGATTTGCTTTCATCGAGCAGCGCTTCGGTGCGCACCGCGAGCGCATGCAGACACTGCAGCAGGGGCGCCGATGACCGCGCTTGTCCAAGCTCCTCGGCGGAAGCCCCGGCGGCGGCGAGCGCATCGCGCGGAAGATAAACCCGGTTGAGATCGCGAAAATCCTTGCCGCAATCCTGCAGGTGATTGTTGATTTGCAGGCCGGCGCAGAGCGCGTCGGAGGCCGCCCAGGTCGATGTACTTTCGCCGTGGACATCGAGCATGAAGCGCCCGACCGGCATCGCCGAGTACCGGCAATAGTAAAGCACTTCGTCCCAGTTTTCATAGCGAAGCTTGGTCACGTCCATCCGGAAGGCGATCAGAACATCGAGCGCGTGGCGCGGCGGCATCGAACGCTCCGCCAGCGCAAGGCGCAGATTGACGGCCTCGGGCTGGGTATCGCCCTTGCCGAGCAATTCCGCCTTGAGCAGATCGAGAAGCCCGAGCTTCTCCTGCGCGCCGAGCGTGGCATGATCGGCGATGTCGTCGGCAGTTCGCACGAAATTGTAGAATGCGAGGATCAGCGCCCGGTGCCGCGGGTGAATGATCCACGAAGCCACCGGAAAGTTCTCGTCGCGGTGAGTCTTGCCGGATCGCAGTTCGCTCGCGCTGGTCATCAGGAACTGGCTACATTCATCTGGGCATGGTGGCAACGCACGCGCCGGCAAAGCCAGCCATGCAGGTCGATCGCGAACCCATATAGGGGAATACGGCGCCAAAACCAATGCTATCTGCGATTTCCCGCAAATTCCGGCCGGGTCCGAATGAGGCCCGACAAGCGCCTGCAGCGGCCGCGTGCGGTCTTATTGGCCGTGGTTTTTCAGCACCTGATTGCAGGCCGCGGTCAGCTTGGGACGGTTCTGCTGAAGGCAGGCCAGAATGGTGAAGTCGCCCTGATCGATGACCGGACGGCAGAAGCGCTGAACGTCGCGCGAACAGGCCGCCTGCTCTTCCGTCGTGCCGCTGCGCTGCTGCTGGGCGATGGCGCCGGTCGCAACCGATACCGACAAGAGCGTGAGTGCAAAGAGAAATTTAAGCATCATCTTCCTTCATTCTGGCAGTTGGAAATTCCGATCCCGAACAGCGCAGGGGCCTCAAGGGAGCGGATCGCAGGCGCAGCGAACTGCAGCATCGACCTGTCAGAAGCACTGGCAAATGCGGCCAAATTTGCGGCGGCCCGATTCGGAGCCACCGGTTGTGATGGAACCAAATGACTGGCGCAACCATTTGTAATTTAAGCCATATTTATTGGCGGGTATTTTTCGTTATGGACTGTTGCAGGAGGCCCCGGCGGATAGTTACATGGATGAGCGCGAATCTTGGCGATATTTTCAGCTTATTGATTTCGCCAAGCCGGAAAATGCGGTTCGCCAGCGTCACCTGGCTTGTGTATTTTGCGGGCGGCCGGTCCGGCGGTGCGGGCCGCCGCCGCGATGGCAGGCACCAGCCAAGCCTGTCATTTGAACCTAACACACTGCGGCGACACTAAATCTTCGATGCGGCGCGACGGTTCTGGTATCAAAACGTCAATTGAATGGGAAAACTCACTATGAAGCTGTTTGGTTCCGGCTTGTTTGGACAGGCAATCAAGGCTGCCGGCATCGGCGCCGCTCTCATGCTGTCGGTGTTAGCAGGCCATGCCCAATCGGGGCCGTTTGCCGGGTTTAGCGGTTCATGGGCCGGCAATGGCACCGTCGCGCTTTCCGACGGAACGACCGAGCGCATCCGATGCAAGGCCAGCTACAATGTCAACGGCACCGGAATGGGCCTGAAGCAGACCCTCCGTTGCGCCAGCGATAGCTACAAATTCGAGTTGAGTACCGACGTTACGAGCCAGGGCGACCGCATTTCCGGCAACTGGAGCGAAGCCAGCCGGAATATTTTCGGCAATCTGCAGGGCACGGCGGGCGGCGGCCAGATCGAGGTGTTCGTCGAAGCTGCGGGGTTTGCCGCCACCGTGACATTGCGGACCACTGGCAACAAACAGACGGTGCAGATCAGCTCCAAGGGCGAAATCAGGGGCGTGAACATCACGATGGCGAAGGGCGGCTGACGGCCGTAGCCTTTACCTGTTTGCTTTCGTTCACTCCGCCGGCTTCCCGCGATCCAGAGCCCGGTTTTGATTGAATCAGAATCGGGCTCTGGTCTTTTGTTCTGACGCGTTTTCTTGATGCGAGCCGGTGCCAACCCGGCATCGCGTGCGGGGCAGGCTTTGATGCGAAACCGCTATCGAGTCCCGCGAAGCCGCTGCGACACGTTGATCAGCCACATGGCCGTCGGCCGCAGGATGAAGAGATCCGCGACCAGGGCCGCGACCATCGCGAAGGCGCTGAGCCAGCCGAACAGGCGCAGCGACGGCAGGTCGGAAAATACCGTCACGACAAGACCGCAGGCCAGCACCACCGTGGTCAGGATCAGCGCCGGACCGACCAGCACGGTCGCGCGTTCGACCGCCAGCGCCGGATCGATGTCCGGCGTGGTCTCCAGCCGCAACCGGTTGAGGAAGTGAATCGTCGCGCTAAGGCCAAGGCCGAACGACACCGTCAGCGCGACCACGCTGGCGAATTGCAGCCCCTCTCCCAGAGCCCATAGCACCGTTCCGGACAACACCACCGGAAAGATGCCGGGCAGGATGCAGGCGAACATCACCACCCATGAGCGGAACGCAAGCCCGATGAACACGGCGACGAGGGCGAATTCGATGGTCAGTCCTGCGTTGAGCTTTGCGATCATGTTGGCGCTGTTGCGCGCCGCTATCGCCGACAGGCCGGTGACGGCAATCTCAAAACCCGGATGCTTCTTGCGGACAGCGTTCAGGGCGCCGTCGAGCTTCTCGACCACCGGCAGGATCGCGCTCGAATCAAGGTCCGGCACCCTGCCCGAAACCACCACCGCATCCTGATCGGCCGAGATGAAGCGCCGGACCA
>JAYSPJ010001004.1:0-7198 GCA_043722155.1 Bradyrhizobium sp. | reverse complement strand
CGTCGCCGGCCTGCGCACCCGCGCCGAAAAGAAGGGCAGTGACTGGATCATCAACGGCCAGAAAATATGGACCTCGGGCGCGCACTATTCCGACTATGGTATCTTGCTGACGCGTACCGATCCTAACGTCGCCAAGCACAAGGGTCTCACCATGTTCTTCCTGGACATGAAGAGCCCCGGTGTCGAGATCAAGCCGATCAAGCAGGCCAACGGCCAGTCCGACTTCAACGATGTCTATTTCACCGACGTGAAAATTCCGGACAGTCAGCGGCTCGGCGCCGTCAATGACGGCTGGAACGTGTCGCTGACCACGCTGATGAACGAGCGGATGTCGATCGGCGCCGGCGTCTCGACCGGCTTCCCGGAGTTGTTCGAGTTCTGCAACAGCCTGATGCTGGACGACGGCCCCGCCATCGAAGATCGCAATGTGCGCTCGAGGCTCGCCGGCTGGGCGGTGAAGGCGAGCGGGCTGAAATACACCAGCATGCGCGCGATCTCCGCGCTGTCGAAGGGCGAGCGTCCGGGGCCTGAAAATTCGATCGGCAAGCTGGTGGCGGGTGCGATGATTCAGGACGTCGCGGCCTATGCGCTGGACCTGCAGGGTGCGGCCGGTGCGCTGAGCGGGCCCGAGGACGCCGAAGCCACCGGAAAATTCCAGGCCATGCTGCTGCGTGCGCCCGGCACCCGCGTGGAGGGCGGCACCGACGAGATCATGCGCAACATCATCGCCGAGCGCGTGCTCGGCCTGCCCGGCGACATCCGGGTCGACAAGGACGTTCCGTTCAACAAGATACCGACCAAGGGAAGATCCTAGGTCGTCATTCCGGGGCGCGCGTCAGCGCGAACCCGGAATCCAGAAATTATTGATCGAAATTCCGGGTCCGAGCGCTTCGCGCTCGTCCCGGAATGACAGGGAGAAGGAAGCTCGCCATGAATTTCGATGACACCCCGCAGGAAGCCGCGTTCCGCACCGAGGCGCGCCAATGGATCGCCGCCAACGCGCCGAAGCAGTACGAGGCGGAGCTTTCCAAATCCTCGCTCGGCCGCATCAGCCTGCGGAAGGACGACATCGTCGGCGTCGGCAAGGCCTGGCAGAAGAAGAAGGCCGAGGGCGGCTGGGCCTGCCTGCACTGGCCGAAGGAATATGGCGGCCGCGGCGCGACGCCGATCGAGAAGGTGATCTGGCAGCAGGAGGAGGGCGTCTACGGCAAGCTGACGCAGCCGTTCCAGATCGGCGAGGGCATGTGCGGCCCAACCGTGATGGCCTTCGGCAGCGAGCAGCACAAACGCCATTATCTGCCCAAGCTCGCCTCCGGCGAACAGATCTGGTGCCAGTTGTTTTCGGAACCCGCCGGCGGTTCCGACGTCGCCGGTCTGCGCACCCGCGCCGAGAAGAACGGCGACAACTGGATCATCAACGGCCAGAAGATCTGGACCTCGGGCGCGCACTACTCCGACTATGGCCTCTTGATCACCCGCACCGACCCCAATGTGCCGAAGCACAAGGGCCTGACGATGTTCTTCCTCGACATGAAGAGCAAGGGCGTGGAAGTGCGGCCGATCAAGCAGGCCAACGGCATGCAGGAATTCAACGAGGTCTATTTCACCGACGTCGTGATTCCCGACAGCCAGCGTCTCGGCAATGTCGGGGACGGCTGGAACGTATCGCTGACGACGCTGATGAACGAGCGGATGTCGATCGGCGCGCGGCTGGCGACCGGTTTCCCCGAGATATTCGAGTTCTGCTCCAGCCTGATGACGGAGGACGGCCCTGCGATCGACGATCGCGCCACCCGCGCGAAACTCGCCAGCTGGGCGGTGAGGGCCAGCGGCCTGAAATACACCAGCTATCGGGCGGTGTCGGCGTTGTCCAAGGGCGAACGCCCCGGACCGGAAAATTCGATCGGCAAGCTGGTCGCCGGCGTCATGCTGCAGGATATCGCGAGCTACGCGATGGATCTGCAGGGTGCGGCCGGTGCCCTGACCGGCGCTGCGGAAGAGGAGGCGGCCGGCCAGTTCCAGCAGATGCTGCTGAGCGCGCCCGGCACCCGCATCGCCGGCGGCACCGACGAAATCCTCCGCAACATCATCGCCGAGCGCGTGCTCGGCCTGCCCGGCGACATCCGCGTCGACAAGGATGTGCCGTTCAACAAGATCCCGACCAAGGGAAGATGATCATGACGGACGTCGCTGCGAAGGCGCCAAAGGCGCGATACCCGATAGAAGATCGTGTCGGCGTGCTCGAGGAGCTCTTGAACGAGCGCTATTCCGTCCGCGCCTTCCTGCCGCAGCCGGTTCCGCGCGAGACCATCGACCATGTTCTCACCGTCGCGCAGCGCACGGCGTCCTGGTGCAACAGCCAGCCGTGGCAGGTGCTGATCGCGAGCGGCGAGGCCAAGGAGCGCTTCCGCAGGCTGATCTACAAGGAAGCCGCTTCCGGCGCCGAGGACGGTCATGATTTTCCACCGCCGCGCGAATATCTCGGCGTCTATCAGGAGCGCCGCCGCGAGAGCGGCTTCCAACTCTACAATACCCTGGGCATCGTACGCGGCGACAAGGCTGCTTACGCGAAACAGGCGCTGGAGAATTACAATTTCTTCGGCGCGCCGCATGTGGCCATCATACATACCGACGAGCCGCTCGGGGTCTACGGCGCGATCGATTGCGGCGCCTATGTAGGGAATTTCATGCTGGCCGCCCAGGCGCTCGGTCTCGGCACCATCCCGCAAGCCGCCCTCGCACGCCATTCGGGATTGATACGCCGCCACTTCAAGCTTGGCGACGACCGCCGCGTGGTCTGCGGTATTTCGTTCGGATTCGCCGACAACGCCCACAAGGTCAACAGCTACCGGACCTCGCGCGCCAGCATTGCCGACACCGTCACTTTTGTCGATGAATAGCGCGGGGCGCTGCTGCCCGCATCCGCTTCCGGAGACGCGTATTCACTGCAGCAGCGCGTGGGTGATCATGGCGGCGCATGTCGCAAACCCGATCGCGGGCACCCAGATCGGAACCGTGACATGGGGGACCAGCGACTCCGCGCCACGATAGCGAAGCCGCAGCAGGGCAAGGTTGACGACCGCGAATACGGAAAGCGTTGCCAGCGAGGTTATCTCCGCCAGCGGCGTCAACGGCACCAGCAACGCCAGTGGAACGATCGCGATCACCACGAATGCCGTGGCCGCCAGCTGGGTGCGGGTGCGCGGATGCACCCGCGCAAGACCGGAAGGCAGGCTGCCTTCGCGCGCGAGGCCGTAGATCACCCGCGCCGCCATCGTCAATTGTGCGAGGATCGTGTTCAGCGTCGCCACGATGGCGATCGCGCTGATGGTCGCCGGGCTGACGCCGGCGACTTCGCGAAACACCAGACTGAGGGGGGCTGGGGAAGACGTCAGCCGTTCGGCGGAAACCGCGCTGACCGCAATGGCGGCAACCAGTACGTACAGCACCGTCGAGATCAGCAGCGTCAGTACCATGGCGCGCGGAATATCGCGGTGCGGTACCCGGGCTTCCTCCACGATGTTGGCGAGGTCCTCGAAGCCGATGAAGGCAAAGAAGGCGAGCAATCCGCCGAAGGCTATTCCGGATAACGCGGTTGCATTCATGGGCGGCAGGGTCGTGATCGCCGCCACGAAGGGAAGGTCGTTATAGACCGCAGCGACGATGACGATGAGCAATCCGCCGACCTCGATCACGGTGAAGACGCTGGCCAGCAGAACGGATTCCAGAATGCCCCATGCTGCGACGCCGCCGAGCAGCGCCAGTACGGCCAGCACGATCAGATATTGCGGCAGCGGAATGAATTGCTGGATGTAGCCGACCGATCCGAGTGCGACGGCGGCCGAGGAAATCACGCCGATGGCGACGGACAACACACCCACCGCCATGGCGAAGCGCCGGGACCGGAACGCCGCCATGACATAGGCCGCTTCGCCGGCGCTGACCGGAAAGCGGGTCGACAATTCGGCATAGGAAGCTACCGTCAGCGCCATCACCGCCGCGGCAAGCACGAACGACCATGGCGCAAAGCCGCCGGCGTGGCCGGCAACCTCGCCGATCAGGACGTAGATGCCGGCGCCGACCGTGATGCCGGTTCCATACAGCACCAGCAGCGGCAATCCCAGCCGGCGCCGCAACGGCACCGCACTGCCGGCCGGGGGATCGGCCGCCACTTAATGCGAGAGCAGGATCGGCAGCGGCGGCTTTGTCAACAGGCTCCGGGTCGCGCCGCCCAGCACGAACTCCCGCCACTTGGCGTGCCCGTACGCCCCCATCACCAGCAGATCCGCGCCTTGCGACGACGTGTAGGATTCGAGAACCGCGCCGATCGAATGGCCCTTGGCGTCGACCTTGTCCAGTACGACATCGATTCCGTGCCGGGCCAGGTTCTTGGCCAGCTCTTCACCGGAACGCTTGGTGTCCAATGCCTTTTCGTTGACGACCGTCACGACGTGAACCTTCTTCGCCAGTTCGAGCATCGGCAGGGCGTCCGATATCGCGCGTGCGGCCGCGCGGCTGAAATCCCACGCTACCGCGACCGTCCCGAGCTGGAACGGCCGGCGCTTCGGATGCTCCGGCAGGATCAGGGTCGGCCTGCCCGATCCGAAAATGATCGCTTCGGCGTACCATTGATCGGAAGACGCGGGCATCGGCAGGATCGTCAGGTCGCGAAGCCGCGCATATTCCACCAGCAGATCCGGAACTTCCAGCGTGAGGCATTTCTCGAAGATGGCTTCGTGAAGGATGCCGGCTTTCTGCGCCGCCGCATCGAACGCGGCCAGCAGTTCGTGGGCGCTTTTCCGGCTCTTGGCGGCTTCGCCGGCAATCATTCCGCTGACCATCGCGGCCGAGACGAAGTGCCCCGGCACCTGAACGTGGGTCTCGCAGGAAACCGCGGCGAGATGAGCCCCGAGCGCGGCGGCGACCGAAACCGCATCCTCGACCAGCGACACCGGTGTCGCATCGGGATAACTGTTGAGCGCGACAAGAATATCTTTGAACGGCATGAATCTCTCCTATCGGGCGTTACAGTAGATGGTTTCGATGAGTCCGGAGGTTGATCTATCTCAATAGAACCGAACCGCCTAAGCCGGTTTGTGCGACATAACGGCTCAGAAGATCACGGCCGGAATTTCGGCGCGAGGCGCCGTCTGTGATCCGCATCCGCTAGAATTTCGGCGGCCGCTTTTCCGAAAACGCCCTGATGCCTTCCTTGATCTCGGCGCCGCGCATGCTGTCGCGGGCGCGCCGGTCGGCAGCCTCTTCGTCCAGCCTGCCGTGGGCGAACTCGTTGATGGCGCGCTTCATGCCGCGCATCGCGACCGGCGCATTGCCGGCGAGAACCGCAGCCAGCCTGTCGACTTCAAGGTCCAGCGCCTCGACCGGCGCCAGCGCGGTCAAATAGCCGATCCGCAGCATCTCTGCGGCGTCGATTTTCTCGGCGGTCAGGAACAGCTTCCTGGCATTGTCGGCGCCGAGCCGCGACACGTAGCGCTTGATGCCGCTCTTGTAATAATGCAGCCCGAGCCTGGCCGCCGGCATGAACATCTCGCAAGAGTCGATGCCGATGCGGAAATCGCAGGCCAGCGCCAGGTCGGTCGAGCCGCCATAGACCCCGCCATTGAGCCGGCAGATGGTCGGTATCGCGATGTCCTCGAGCCGGTTGACGACGATCTCGAACGCCGATCCGGCAGTCTGCTCTTCCGGTGCGCCGCTGGCGCGTTCGGCGATCGATCCGAGGTCGTAGCCGGCGCTGAAGGCGCGGCCGGTGCCGGTGAGCACCAGCACGCGGACCGCGGGATCGGCCTCGATCCGGTCGAATAGCTCCATCAGTGCGTCCAGGTCATCGGGTTGCAGCCGGTTCAGGTGCTTCGGCCGGTTGAGGCGGATGGTGGCGCGCGCGCCGTCGATATCGAATAGCGGCGTGCTCGCCGTCTCGGCGGCTTCCGACATGGGCTTCTCCATTACTTGTTTTCCAGCGCGCGCCGCCTGGCTTCGGCGTCGATGGTCTCGGCGAGATCGGGATGCCGCGCCATCAGCATGCGGAAGTCGACGAGATCGAGCACCAGCAGCTTCGATACCCGGGTGGTGGTGATATTGGCGGAACGCAGATTGTTGCCGAGCAGCGCCATTTCGCCGAAGAACGCGCCGGCGCCGAGCTTTACCTTCTTGCCCGGCAGATCGACTTCGACCTCGCCATCGGCGATGAAATACATGCAGTCGCCGGCCTTGCCCTTGCGGATGATCATGGTGCGCGACGGCAGATCCATGGTGCGCAGCATATGGGTCACGTCGGCGATCGCGGACGGACCGAGGGCTGCAAAGAACGGGACCTTGCTCACCGATTCCCAGGTCTTGAGGAAATTGTCGCGGCGGGTCTCCGCGGCAAAGCCGGTCGCCAGGATGCCGGTCCAGAGCCCGAACACGCCGAGGCCGCTGATCATCACAAGCGCCGCGACCAACCGCCCCAGCGGCGTAATCGGCACCACATCGCCATATCCCACGGTGGTCAGGGTGACGACCGCCCACCACAATGTCGCGGGCACGCTGCCGAAGGCGACCGGCTGGGCGTCGCGTTCCAGGAAATGCACCGCCACCGAAGACAGGAACAGCACCATCAGGAAAATCACCAGCACGCTCAGCAGCGGCCCGGATTCCACCACCACCACCCGGCGCAACTGCCGCAATCCCGGAATTCCCGGAACCACCTTCAGCACCCAGAACACGCCCAGCAGCCAAGCCGATTTGGGATTGGCGCCCAGGATCAGGGCCAGCGGTACTGCCGCGGCGGTCACCGCATCGACCAGCCCGCGACCGGATACCGCGTAGGCCAAACCGCGCCCTGCCAGGAAGGCGTGGCGAAGCCGGACCACCCATTCGAACACGAAGAAGGCCAGGCAGGCCCACAGCACCGCGTCGACCCAGTGATGCGCCGCCTCGTAGGCGGGGTCCACCGTGATCAGAACCATCATGGCGACGCCGGTCGCCACCACGACATAGGCCGCCTTGGTCATGTTGCGGCCGGACGTTGCGGCAACAAATTCCGCCAGCGCAGGGGAAACAAGCGGCTTGGACATTGGGCGGCGGCGCCTGTCGGTGCGAAAGAGCCTGATACGGCCAAGCGGGGCGTGGCCAGTCCCCCAAGGTGCCCGGGCGGGGGGAGGTCGTCAACGATGGGCGGCAAACAGCGTTATTGCCC
>JAYSPJ010001003.1:0-3893 GCA_043722155.1 Bradyrhizobium sp. | reverse complement strand
ATATGGGCGGCGTGGCATGGTCCAGTCCGGTTATACCCGAGCCGGACGAGCCGACCTTTCATGCCGAATGGGAACGGCGCGCCTTCGCGATCACGCTGGCGATGGGCATGCCCGGCGGCTGGAACATCGACATGTCGCGCTTCGCCCGCGAGGATCGCCCGCCCGAGGATTACCTCAGCAAAAGCTATTACCAGATCTGGCTGGCGGGCCTCGAACGGCTGTTGCTGGAGCGCGGCCTGGTCACGGCGGACGAGATCGAGGCCGGCAAGCCGCTGCATCCGACCAAACCGGTGGCGAGGACGCTGTCATCGGACGGTGTCGCGGCGATGCTGCACCGGGGCGGACCGACCGAGCGCGAGGCCACGGGCCCTGCCCTGTTCGCGGTCGGCGACCGCGTCCGCACCAGGATGATCCATCCGCCGACCCATACGCGGCTGCCGCGCTACGTCCGTGGGCATGTCGGCACCGTCGAGATGTTGCACGGCGTCCACGTGTTCCCGGACACCAATTCGCTGGGCCAGGAAAATCCGCAATGGCTCTACACCGTGACCTTCGACGGCCGGGAACTGTGGGGGCCGGACGGCGACGCCTCGGTCAAGACATCGGTCGACGCCTGGGAATCCTATCTGGAGCGCGCCTGATGCCGCTTGATCCACATGCCGCCCTTACCGCCCTTACCGCCCTCGCCGCCCTTGACGCCACCCGCACGGTTCCCGGCATTCCCGGCGATGCCGACGGGCCGGTGTTTCGCGAGCCCTGGGAAGCGCAGGCCTTTGCGATGGCGCTGGCGCTGCATGCGCGCGGGCTGTTCACCTGGAACGAATGGGCGGCTGCGCTGGCGGAAGAGATCAAGCGCGCGCAGGCGGCTGGCGATGCCGATACCGGCGAAACCTATTACCGGCACTGGCTGGCGACGCTGGAACGGCTGATCGCCGACAAGGGTGTCGCGACGTCGGCTACCCTGCACCGCTACCGCGACGCCTGGGACCACGCCGCCGACCGCACGCCGCACGGTTCGCCGATCGTATTGATGCCGGAAGATTTTGCGAGCTAACCGGAACGTACCGCATACTCCTGCCAGCCCTTGGCGCGCAACGCACAGGCCGGGCATTCGCCGCAGCCATAGCCCCAGTCGTGCCGCGCGCCGCGTTCGCCGAGATAGCAGGTGTGGGAGTGTTCGCGGATCAGGTCGACCAGCCCTGCCCCGCCGAGTTCATGCGCCAGTTTCCAGGTGCTGGCCTTGTCCAGCCACATCAGCGGCGTGTGCAATTCGAACTTTCTGGCCATGCCGAGACTGAGCGCGGTCTGCAGCGCCTTGATGGTCTCGTCGCGGCAATCCGGATAGCCGGAATAGTCGGTCTCGCACATGCCGCCGATGATATGGGTGATGCCGCGACGGTAGGCGAGCGCGGCGGAAAATGTCAGGAACACCAGGTTGCGGCCGGGCACGAAGGTGTTGGGCAGGCCGTCTTCGCCCATGGCGATCGCCACATCGCGCGTCAGCGCGGTGTCGGAGATATCGGCCAAAGTGGGAATTGCAAGCGTATGGCTCTCGCCGAGCTTTTCTGCCCAATCCCTGCGCAGCGATTTCATGCCGTCGAGCAGACGACCCCGGCATTCCAGCTCGATGGCGTGGCGCTGCCCGTAATCGAATCCGAGCATTTCGACACGGCCAAAGCGCTGCAGCGCCCAGGCGAGGCAGGTGGCGGAATCCTGTCCGCCGGAAAACAGCACCAGCGCGGTTTCGGCTTGGAGTTGGTCGCTCATGGCGTGGCCATAGCACTCATCGACCGCCGGGCCAATCGGTGGAAAGAACGGCCCGCCCGGCTCGTTTCGCTGGGATGGAGGCTGCCGTTGCGGCATAAGGCCTGATCTTCTCTCCGGCCCTCGGTAGCGCCATGACCCCTTCCCGCGATATTTCACGTCTGCTCGACATCATGGCGGCGCTGCGCACGCCCGGCAGCGGCTGTCCGTGGGATCTGGAACAGAATTTTGCGACCATCGCCCCTTACACCATCGAGGAAGCCTACGAGGTGGCCGAGGCCATCGCGCGCGGCGATCTCGACGATCTCAAGGATGAACTCGGCGACCTGCTGCTGCAGGTGGTGTATCATGCCCGCATGGCCGAGGAGCAGGACGCATTCGCGTTCGGCGACGTGGTCGAGGCGGTCACGCGCAAAATGATCCGACGGCATCCGCACGTGTTCGCCGACGAGGACGGGCGGCTGACGCCGGTCGGCGTCACCAGCGCGTGGGAGCGCATCAAGGCCGAGGAGCGAGCCGAACGCGCGGCACGGCGGCCGGCCGCGGAGAATTCGCACACTTCCCTGCTGTCTGGCGTCAAGGCAGGACTACCGGCGTTGTCGCGCGCGATGGAATTGCAGCGCAAGGCGTCCAGCGTCGGCTTCGACTGGAACGATCCCCGCGAAGTCCTGCGCAAAATCCGCGAGGAGGCCGACGAGATCGAGGCCGCGCTGGATATCGGCGACGCCAAGGAACTCGCCGAGGAAACCGGCGATCTGCTGTTCGCGCTGGTCAATCTGGCGCGCCACGTCGGCGCCGATCCCGACATGGCGCTGCGCGGCACCAACGCCAAATTCGAGCGCCGTTTTGGCTACATCGAGGACACGCTGGCGGCACGGGGGCGTTCGCTCGAGGAGGCCTCGCTCGAGGAAATGGATGCGCTGTGGGACGAGGCGAAGCGGCACGAGCCTGCCTCTTCATCAATCGGAGCCGAAGCGAGTAAGCGCCGATGAACCCCATCGAGGTTCTCGGCGGACTTCTGACCGGCGGCGTCGGCGGCATCGCCTCCGGCTTTCTCGGCATTACCAGCGGCGGAATTCTGGTTCCGCTGCTGGTGCTGCTGCTCGGCAATGACCAGCACGTCGCGCAAGGCATTTCGCTGGTCGCGCAAGTAGTGCCGACCAGTCTCTCCGGGGTCCGCAATTACAGCCAGGGCGGCCATCGCGTTTCGCTGCGCTGGCTGATCTGGCTGGCGATCGGCTTTGCGATCGGCGGCTGCGTCGGCGCCCTGCTCGCGACCCATGTTTCCGACCGCGCGCTGCGGTGGACGTTCGTCGGCTATCTCGTGATTCTTCTGACGGTCGTTGTCCTGCGTCCGTCGCGCCCGAACATAGAAGGCAACACGGTCCTGTCGACAGAGTTGCCGCTGCCCTGGGCCGCGCTGGCTGCGATCGGCGCCATCGCCGGCTGGTCGTCGGGATTTCTAGGCATTGGCGGCGGACTGGCGATCACCGCACTGATGACGGGATTGCTGAAGGTCTCGCAACATCGTTCGCAGGCCGCGAGCCTCGCCGTCACGGCGCTGCCGGTCACCCTGCCCGCGGCTTTGCTCTATATGCAGCAGGGCACCGCGATGCCGTGGGCTACCATTGTCGCGCTCGTCGTCGGCCTCTGGATCGGAACAGACGTCGGCGCGAGGCTCGCCAATCGCGTCAGCCCCGCCAGATTGCGGGTAGCGCTGATGATCGTGATTGGCAGCATGGCAGCGTTCATGGCGTTCAAGGCGCTGTCGTAGGGCACCGCGATCACATCGGATGCGGCACGGCGTCGAAACGGTTGACAACGATGTCGCGCTTGGTTTCATCGACGCGGACGGTCATGTCGAACCGGCCGTCGTGCAACTCCTTGGCGAGCACTTCGGAATTGCGATGCAGCCAGCTGATGCCGGCGCCGTCGGAGGCGTCGATCGACAGGTCCAGCGTCATTCGGGTGGCCGCCAGCCGATCCTCGATCGCCGTCAATAGCGCCTCGACCCCCTCGCCGGTCTCGGCCGAGACCAAAAAGCACGGACGCTCCGGCGGCCGGCGGGCGGCGATGTTGTGCAGGTTTTCGCGCATCTGCGGATCGAAGCGATCGATCTTGTTCCAGAC
>JAYSPJ010001002.1:0-7332 GCA_043722155.1 Bradyrhizobium sp. | reverse complement strand
GCTGCCGCGGTGCCGCTGCTGCTGCTGACGATTCTGCTGCTGCAGGCGCAGAAATTCATCCTCGGCCGCCGCGGCTATTCGGTGGTCGGCGGCAAGTATGGCGCGCCGCGCCGCGTCGAGATGAAGGCGTGGCGCTGGGCGGCGCTGGCGTTCTGCCTCGTGGTGCTGCTCAATCCGGTGTTCCTGCCCTATTTCGCGCTGCTCAACGCCGCGTTCTCGCCGAACGCGACGACGCTGGTGACGCCGGCGACGGCCACGCTGCACAACATCGTGTTCGTGTTCACCGAGCTGTCGTCGACCCAGCTGGCGCTGAAGAACACCGTGATTCTCGGCGCCTCGACCGCGACCATCGGCACCGTGCTGGCGCTGGTGATCGCCTATGTCACGACGCGCCGCGCCATCGCAGGCCATCGCCTGCTCGGCTTTCTCGCCACCGCGCCGGTCGCGGTGCCCGGCATCGTGCTCGGCGTCGGCCTGTTCCTGAGCTACACGCGGCCGCCCTTCGTGCTGTACGGCACGCTATGGATTCTCCTGATCGCGTTTCTCACCATCAACTTGCCGTCGGCCTATCAGCAGCTGCAGGCGGCGTTCGCCACCATCCATCCGGAACTGGAGGACGCCAGCCGGATTCTCGGCGCCACGCGGCTGCAGTCGCTGCGCCGTATCACCGCGCCCCTGCTGCGCACCGGGGTGATCGCGACCTGGTGTTTTATCTTCATCGGCGTGATGCGAGAACTCTCGGCCGCGATCATCCTGTTCACGTCGCAGACCAAGGTCCTGTCGGTTCTGATCTACGACCTCAACGAAAGCGGCGACCTCGCCGCCATTTCGGTGCTGGGTATCGCGATGCTGGTCATTACCTTCGCGGTGGTGCTGGCGGTCAACCAGATCCCGGGATTCGGCACCGGCGCCACGGCGAGGTTGCGGAATAATTAGAACCGGATTTGGTGGCGCCCTGCTGCAACGAACAAGGTGCGCGCCCTCTCCCATGGGGAGAGGGCTGGGGTGAGGGGGTACGGTCTATCGTTAGTCCTTAACCCCTCACCCGGCGCTACGCGCCGACCTCTCCCTAAGGGAGAGGTGAAAGTGAGTCCGCGGCACGCGTGCGGGAATAACCTACAGCCCCAGCACCATCTTGGCGACGATGTCGCGCTGGATCTCCGACGAGCCGCCGAAGATGGTGTAGGCGCGGCCGTTGAGATATTCCGGCACCACCGGCAGCATCTCCTCGGGGATCCCCGGCGCCTCGTTCAGCCTGTACAGCGGCCGCACCGGTTCGACATAGAGCCCGTCATGGCCGATCACCTCGACGCCCAATCGCGTCACCGCCTGGCGGATTTCACTGACCCGCAGTTTCAGGAGCGACGACACTGCGCCCGGGTTCTGCCCGGTCTGCAGCGCCGACAGCACCCGCAGCTCGGTCATTTCCAGCGTGTCGATGTCGACTTCGATCTCCGACATCCGCACCGCGATATCGGGATCGTCTATGGCACGGCCGGTGGCGTCGGATTCCGCGAGATCCGCGACGGTTTTCAGCGCGTCGCGCAACTTGGCGGATGCAATGCCGGAGCCGCGTTCGAATTCGAGCAGGTATTTGCCGTAGGTCCAGCCCTTGCCTTCGTCGCCGACGCGGTTGGCGACCGGCACGCGGACGTCGTCGAAGAACACCTGGTTGACCTCATGGTCGCCGCCGATGGTCAGGATCGGCCGCGTGGTGATGCCCGGGCTCTTCATGTCGATCAGGATAAAACTGATGCCGTCCTGCTTGCGCTCGGTGTCGTTGGTGCGCACCAGCGCGAACATGCGGTTGGCGTGATGCGCATGGGTGGTCCAGATCTTGGTGCCGTTGACGACGTAGTCGTCGCCGTCGCGCACCGCGCGGGTCTTCAGCGATGCCAGGTCGGAGCCGGAGCCCGGCTCGGAATAGCCTTGGCACCAGTAATCTTCACCCGAGATAATTCGCGGCAGGTAAAAGTTCTTCTGCTCCGGTGAGCCGAACCCGATGATGACGGGGCCGACCATCTTGACGCCCATCACGTTGACGTTGGGCGCGCCGCCGCGGGCGCATTCGGCCTCGAAAATCCAGCGCTGCGCCGGCGTCCAGTCCGGCCCGCCATGGTCCACCGGCCAGCCCGGGGCGCCCCAGCCCTTTTTGTGCAGCGCTCGCTGCCAGGCCATGCCGATATCAGGATCTGAAAATACCGAAGGCGTCAGTGCGGTCGCTCGCTTCATTTCCGGCGTGAGATTGGCTGCGATGAAGTCGCGGACTTCCTGTTCGAAGGCGCGCTCTTCGGCGCTGAAGGTGAGATCCATGGTCGCGCTCCGGTTTCAGGATTGCAGGTGTGTTCGCCCGCCCAGCGCGGCGTGACGGCGGTAATGATGGGCGCTGCCGCCGAACATGGTATCGAACGCGAGCAGCCGCTTGAAGTAGGAGCCGATGTCGAGCTCCTCGGTGACGCCCATGGCGCCGTGCAGCTGCACCGACTGTTCGGCGACGAAACGCGCGCATTTGCCGATTTTTGCTTTTGCGCCCGAGGCGGCGCGGCCGCGCGCCACCGGTTCGGCGTCGGCCATCACAGCCGCGCGCAGCGCGATCGAGCGCGCCTCGTCGCAGTGCATCGCCATGTCGGCGAGGCGGTGGCGAATGACCTGGTTGGCGGAAAGCGGCCGGCCGAACTGCTGGCGCACCTTGGTGTATTCCAGCGTCATGTCGAACATGATCTGCATGATGCCGACGGCCTCGGACCCGAGTGCGGCCAGCGCGCGGTCGACCACGCCTTCGATTTTCGGCAGGGCATCGCTGCCGTCGCCGAGCAGGGCGTCGGCGGCCAGGCGAACGCCTGTGAGATCGAGATTGCAGGCGCGGCCGCCGCCGAGCCGCGCGTAATCGCGTGAGCCGAGGCCAGCGGTGCCGGCGGGAACGAGGAACAGACACAATTTGCCGGTCGCGCCGTTGTTGTTGGCGACGCGGGCCGAGACGATGATCTGGCCCGCCGCATGACCGTCGATCACTGCGGTCTTGTGGCCGTCGAGGCGCCAGCCGTCCGGCGCCTTCCTCGCCGTAGTTTCGACATGCGCGAGGTCGAAGCGCGCCGCCCGCTCCGAATGCGCGAATGCCAGACAGAGCGAACCGTCGGCGACTTTGGGAAGAATCGCCTGCTTCTGCGCTTCGCTGCCGCATTCCGCGATCAGGCCGGCGCCGATCACCACGGTGGCGAGATAGGGTTCGGCGACCAGCCCGCGGCCGAACGCTTCCATCACGATGCCGGTCTCGACCGAGCCCGCGCCGAGCCCGCCATAGGCTTCGCCGATCGGCAGCGCCAGCCAGCCGAGATCGGCGAACTGTTTCCAGATCGCCGGACTGAAGCCGAGCGGATCGCCCGCGGTCCGGCGGCGGTGATCGGCGTCATAGGTTTCCGCGATGAAGCGGTCGACACTTTCGCGCAGCAGGCGCTGCTCGTCGCTGAGGTTGAGGTCCATTTGATTACTTGACTACCGCCGTTTTCTTGACCGAGGGATGCAGCCCCGCGGGATCGACCACCATGCCGAATTCCTGAAGATTATGCGCGTGGCAGAGCTGATGCAGCGCGAACGCCTGATCGATCGCCGCGGGCTGGCCCATGACATCGACCGAGCGGTTGACGGCTTCTTTCGTCAGTTTCAGCGCGAAAGCCGGTTTGGCGGCGATCCGTTGCGCCAGCGCCATCACGAATGACGAGAGCTCGGGCCGCGGGATCACGTGATTGACCATACCGAGCCGGTGCGCTTCCTCGGCGCTCCAGACGTCGGCGGTGAACAGCAATTCCTTGGCCTTGCGCGGGCCGAGTTCCCAGGGATGCACGAACCATTCGACACCGCACACGCCCATGGTGACCACGGGATCGCAGAACTCCGCGTCATGGCTGGCGACGATCAGGTCGCAAGCCCAGGCCAGCATCAGCCCGCCGGCGATGCACTTGCCATGAACTTCCGCGATCGTCGGCTTTGCGAGGTTGCGCCAGCGGCGGGTGATCTGCAGATAGATCTCCTGCTCGCGCGCAAAGCGGCCATGCGCGTTGGGTTCGGCAAAACCGCCCCAATTTCCGACTGGCGGAAAATCCACCCCGGCGGCGTTCTTGACGCCGGCCCGCAGGTCGTGCCCGGCCGAGAAATGCGGCCCGTGGCCGGCCAGGATGATGACCTTGACCGCGTCGTCCTGCACCGCGGCATCGAACGCCGCGTTGAGATCGTAGGTCATCTGAAGGTTCTGCGCGTTGCGCGCCTCGGGCCGGTTCATCACAATCCGCGCGATGCGCGGTTCCGGCCGTTCCACGATGATGGTCTCGTAGCTGGTCTCGCGTAAGGTCATTGGGTTCTCGTTTCCTCGCGTTTTGGCCATGTTGCCTGTTTCGGCAAATGATAGGCAAGGGCCATCAGCGCAAAATGGACGGCAACCGCTGTCATTCCGGGGCAGCCCGCAGGGCTGAACCCGGAATCTCGAGATTGCAGCGCGAGATTCCGCGTTCGATGCTTCGCATCGCCCCGGAATGACTGTGTAGAAGTCCATCGTTCTGCTAACTTGCGGAAAATTCCAACCGGAGAAAATGACGATGCGCAGATTGTGGACCGTGCTGGCGGCGCTGGCGACCCTGAGCCTCACCAATTGCGGCTATAATGCGATCCAGACCAATGACGAGCAGGTCAAGGCGGGCTGGTCCGAGGTCGTCAACCAGTACCAGCGCCGCGCCGACCTCGTGCCCAACCTGGTCAATTCGGTAAAAGGCTTCGCGCAGCAGGAAAAGGACGTGCTGCTCGGCGTCACCAACGCCCGCGCCAAGGTCGGCAGCATCCAGGCGACGCCGGAGGTGCTCAACGATCCCGCCGCGTTCCAGAAATTCACCGCCGCGCAGGGCGAACTCTCCAGCGCGCTGTCGCGGTTGCTGGTCGTGACCGAGAACTACCCGCAGCTCAAATCCGACGCGCTGTTCAAGGATCTGATGTCGCAGCTCGAAGGCACCGAGAACCGCATCACGGTGGCGCGCAACCGCTACATCAAGTCGGTGCAGGACTATAACGTCGGCATCCGAACCTTTCCGAACAACCTGACCGCGATGGTGTTCGGATACAAGGAGAAGCCGAACTTCGCGGTCGAAAACGAGAAGGCGATCTCGACCGCGCCGAAGGTGGATTTCAATCCAGCACCGGCGCCGGCCGCACCGGCGAAGTAATCCACAATCAAAGATTGGCCGCGATGAACGCTGCAAGAGCCGTCTTTCTTGCGCTGCTGCTGTGCTTTTCGTTCGCAGCCGCGGCCGACGTCGCGGTGCCGCCGCTCACCGGGCGCGTGGTCGATCAGACCGGGACGCTGTCCGGCGGCGACGCCGCCGCGCTGACGCAGACGCTGAAGGATCTGGAGGCGCGCAAGGGCAGCCAGATCGCGGTGCTGATCGTGCCGACCACCGATCGGGAATCCATCGAGCAATTCTCGATCCGGGTCGCGGAAGCCTGGAAGATCGGCCGCAAGAAGATCGACGACGGCGCGCTGCTCGTGATCGCCAAGAACGACCGGCGTCTTCGCATCGAGGTCGGCTACGGCCTCGAGGGTGCGCTGACCGACGCCACCACCAGGCGCATCATCGACGAGGACATCACGCCGAA
The DNA here is from genome assembly GCA_043722155.1 of Bradyrhizobium sp. Lineage (GTDB taxonomy): Bacteria > Pseudomonadota > Alphaproteobacteria > Rhizobiales > Xanthobacteraceae > Bradyrhizobium. The sequence goes on along the minus strand of JAYSPJ010001002.1, from coordinate 1,695 downwards.
ATTCAAGTCCGGCGATTTTGCCGGCGGCATTTCCGGTGGCGTCAACCGGATGGTCCGGGTGATCGACGGCGAGAAGCTGCCGGCGCCGGAGCCTGAGCACTGGCGCAGCCCGGGCCTTTCAAACTATATCGACCCGTTCAATCCCTTCGTCATCGTAGCGGTACTCATCGTCGGCGGTATTCTGCGGGCCACGCTGGGCCGGCTGTTCGGTTCGGCCGCGACCGGTGGCTTTGTGGGATTTTTGGCGTGGCTTTTCGTAGGCTCGATCGCAGCCTCGATAATCGCAGGCGTCATTGCCTTCATCTTCACCCTGTTTGGCGACACGATGCCGTTGGGCGGAGGACGCGGCAGAGGGGGATCCTGGTCCGGAGGGTCCGGCAGCAGCAGTTCGAGCGACAGCGGCGGGTTCAGCGGCGGTGGCGGCAGTTTTGGCGGCGGCGGCGCGTCGGGGAGCTGGTAGCTATGGGTATCAAACGCATCGGCAGGCATCTTGTTGCGCATCGCTGGCGGGTCCGGCGCATTTTCCCGCCGGAGGTGATGGCTGTGATCGAACGCGCGATCAAGGCGGGCGAGGCCACGCATTCCGGCCAGGTTCGCTTTGTGGTGGAAGGCGCGCTCGACGGCGCGCCGCTGTTCCGCGATCAGCCGGCACGCGAGCGCGCGCTGGATATCTTCTCGCAACTGCGGATCTGGGACACCGCCCACAACAACGGCGTGCTGATCTACCTGCTGCTGGCCGATCGAGACGTCGAGATCGTCGCCGACCGCGGCATCCACGCCAGGGTCGGAGCCGCAGGCTGGGAAGAAATCTGCAAGGCGATGGAGACCGATTTCCGGGCGGGCGATTTCGCCCGCGGCGTGATCAAGGGGATCGACGCGGTGTCGCGGCACCTGGCGGCACATTTTCCGGCGCATGGAGTGGACCGCAACGAACTGCCGGATGCGCCGGTGGTGATGTGAGTCTCCGCTGTCTCGGCGTCATTGCGAGCCAACGGGTCGGCGCAAAGCGCCGCCCGATGACAGGCTCCACGAAGCAATCCAATTTTTCCCAAAGCAAAGCTGGATTGCTTCGTCGCTACGCTCCTCGCAATGACGTTGCGAAAACCTACGCCTTGGCCGAAGGCCGCGCACCGACGCGCGCAAACCAGGCGACGATGTTGGTGTTGGCGGCATCGAGCGGCTGGCCGACCTGATTGCCGAAATTGATCCAGCCGTAGAGCAGGATATCGGCCAGCGTGAAGCGCTTGCCGCACAGATATTCCTTGCCTTCCATCTGCTCGTTCAGCCATTTCAGACGGTTCGCCGCGATCATCTTGAGGCCGGGCGAGGCCTCCGGCACGACGGGAATTCGCTTTTCGAAAAACTTCAGCGCCTCACCGAAGCGATAGCCGTTGGCGAGCGGCTCGCAGATATTGAGGTCGACGCGACGGGTCCACATCCGGCACTCGGCGCGCTCTTCCGGCGTCGAACCGATCATCGCAGGGGTGGGATTCTTCTCTTCGAGATATTCGCAGATCGCGGTGATCTCCGACAGATAGCTGCCGTCGTCGAGCTCAAGCGCCGGCATCTGCCCGTGCGGGTTGCGCTTCAGATGCGCCTCTTGCCGATTTTCGCCGCCGCGCAGGTCGACGGTCTGCTTGGGTATGTCGATGCCCTTTTCCGCCATGAACATGCGAACGATGCGCGGGTTCGGGC
>JAYSPJ010001001.1:0-1895 GCA_043722155.1 Bradyrhizobium sp. | reverse complement strand
TCGCTGATGACCACTGGCTTCGCCTCCAAAAGAGGTGGGCGAAGCGCTAAGGAGATTTGCCATGAGCAATGCACCGCTGATGCCAAAAGCGACTGCCGTGTGGCTGGTCGACAATACCGCGCTGACCTTCGATCAGGTGGCCGATTTCACCAAAATGCACCCGCTGGAGGTCCGCGCCATCGCCGACGGCGACGCCGCCCAGGGCATCAAGGGCATGGACCCGATTTCGACCGGCCAATTGACCCGCGACGAGATCGAAGCCGGCGAAAAAGACCCGAATTACCGGCTCAAGCTCGGCGAGAGCAGGGTGACGCTGCCGCCGCAGGCCAAGAAGAAGGGCCCGCGCTATACGCCGGTTTCGCGCCGCCACGAGCGGCCGAGCGCGATCCTGTGGCTGGTGCGCAATCACCCCGAATTGAAGGACGCCCAGATCATGCGTCTGGTCGGCACCACCAAGACCACGATCGCCAGCGTGCGCGACCGCACCCACTGGAATGCCTCCACCTTGACCCCGATGGACCCGGTGACGCTCGGCCTGTGCTCGCAGATCGAACTCGACTTCGAGGTGCAGCGCGCGGCCAAGGAAAAGCCGATCGACACCGCCTATGGCGGCGCCACCCTGCTGCCAGCCTCGGAAACCACCGCCCGCAAGGAGCCGGAATTCGAGCCGAGCGAGAAGCAGCGCGACGACCTCAACGTCGATGCGGTGTTCGCCAAGCTGAAGGGCATCGGCGGCAAGAAGCCGGCGGACGACGAGGAGTAAGGGACGATAAGCCGTGCGCGGCGTCGAGAGCCTCATCGTCATATGCGAGGAGCACTTCGACGAAGCAATCCATGTCGCAGCGCCAAGAAAAGATGGATTGCTTCGCTTCGCTCGCAATGACGGCCTCCCGACAAGCGCCAATAGCCTCGCGGCGCGTTTCGCCCGAGGTTTGCCAGAAATTTCCTTACCCTCCGATCAGAGGGCGCAGGGAATGCCGGGCGCCCGATGCGCCCGATAGCCGCGTGTGCAATGTTATTGGTAGAACGCACACGCGTTAGTCAGGTCACACCGGAATCACCCGGCACTCCCCGCGCAATGGTTTACGGCTTATACGTGATCTCCCCGGCGACCGGGCGTTCTTGCCACCGTCGCCCACGCTCCCTAGCGCGAACTTGACACCAGCGTCGGGGTGTCAGGACCACACGACTTCGCCGTCCGCCTCGGCATCGCCCGTCTCGCGCGCCGCCGCGTCCACCGCATCCCGCTCCGACGTCCGTGACGTTCGCGAAACGCCCCTCTGAGTTGGGACGGGACATCGACGGATATAGACTGATTTGCGATTTCTGAAAATCAGAATATTTTTCCGCGAGGGGCTGGACGGAAAATCGCGTGACGCAACTGATTTGCCCGTCGGGTAGTCACACAGCCTGCAGGCGATCGCAGGATGAGTTGAGCGCTTCGCGAAACCCATCGCCGTCGTCCGGAACATGATGGGTATCGCTTCAGGATGGGGTCGGAGTACCCGTCAGCTCTGCGGCACTGTCCGGAGCAACGCTCACGTCACGCAGCGGCCAGGCTCGAGCAGCTTGGCGACTTCGCTCAGCACACTGACCATGGGCTCGCAGGCCACCGTGGCCTTACGGCCTCCGGGCTTGAACAGCGAGGGAGCCGGGCCATTGAGGGCGTCTTTGTCCGGCCTGGCGACGGGGATACGAACCAGCACCGAGGTATCGGCAAGGCTATCCAGCCGAACGGCGATGGTGCGGGTCGGCACCGCCGATCCGGCGACGACGCCGGCTCGGTCGGCCTTGGCGGAACGGTTGATGACGCCATCGGTGGCGGTTGCCGGCGCGTCCGCGACGGTCTGCCAGCGCCCTGCGAGATCCTGGCCGAAGGCCAGCGGAACGGCGCC
>JAYSPJ010001000.1:0-2988 GCA_043722155.1 Bradyrhizobium sp. | reverse complement strand
GGATTCCCTACACCTTGAGCACGATGTCGATCTGCTCGATCGAGGACGTCGCCGCCAGCGTCGACAAGCCGTTCTGGTTTCAACTCTACGTCATGAAGGACCGCGGCTTCATCAAGGCGCTGATCGAGCGCGCGATCGCTGCGAAATGCAGCGCGCTGGTCTTGACCGTCGATCTGCAGGTGATCGGGCAGCGCCATGCCGACATCAAGAACGGCATGACGGTGCCGCCGGAATGGTCGCTGTCGAAGCTGGTCGATTTCGCCAGCAAGCCGGCCTGGGTCGCCGGCGTGCTGCGCGGCAAGCGCCGCACCTTCGGCAATCTGGTCGGCCATCTCAAGGGCACCGACGATATCACGGCGCTGGGGACCTGGATCGCAACCCAGTTCGACACCTCGCTGAACTGGAAAGACATCGAGTGGATCCGCAGCATCTGGCCGGGCAAGCTGATCCTGAAGGGCATTCTCGACGTCGAGGATGCCGAGGAAGCGGCGAAGACCGGCGCGCAGGCGCTGGTGGTCTCGAACCATGGCGGCCGCCAGCTCGACGGCGCGCCGTCGTCGATCGAGGTATTGCCCGAGATCGTCGACGCCGTCGGCGCGCAGATCGAAATCATGTTCGACGGCGGCATCCGCTCCGGCCAGGACGTGATGCGCGCGCTCGCGCTCGGCGCCGGATCCTGCATGATCGGCCGCGCCTATATTCACGGCCTCGGCGCCTTCGGCGGCCCCGGCGTCGAGAAGGCGATCGACATCCTCCGCAACGAACTCAGCGTCACCATGGGCCTGTGCGGCGTCAACACCATCGCCGAGATCGACGACCACGTGCTGGCGATATAGAAATCCCTCGCGACTTTCTTACTTCCCTTCTCCCCCTGTGGGAGAAGGTGGCGCGGACAGCGTCCGCGCCGGATGAGGGGTCTCTATCCGCGGATGTAGACCCCTCACCCGTCCGCGATGCTGCGCATCGCGTCCACCCTCTCCCACAAGGGGAGAGGGGAAGTAAGGTCACATCGGCGGCGGCAACGCCACTCCCCTCAGACGTTTGCGAGATCGGCCTCGACCAGCGCACGAAGCTCGGCGGTGACCTTCGGCCGCTGCCCGAACCACAGTTCAAACCCGCGCACCGCCTGGTGCAGCAGCATGCCGAGCCCGTCGGCGACCTTCAACCCGCGGCCGCGCGCGGCTGCCAGCAACGGCGTCTCCAGCGGCACATAGACGAGATCGGCGACCACGGCATCCGGCGGCAGCAGGCCGACATCGATCTGAAGCGCGGGCTGGCCATGCATGCCGAGCGACGTTGTATTCACCAGCAGGCCCGCGCGCGGCAGCAGCTCGCCGATGGTCTCCCATGCGACGGGATGCACATCGGCGTCGAATTGCCCGGCCAGCGCGCGCGCGCGCTCCAGCGTGCGGTTGGCCAGATGCACGCGCTGGATGCCGCGCTCGAGCAGTCCGAACACCACCGCGCGCGACGCGCCGCCGGCGCCCAGCACCAGCGCCTCCCCGGCGCGGTCCCAGCCGGGCGCGCAGGCGTCGAGGTTGTTGATGAACCCCTCGATGTCGGTGTTGGTCGAGCGCAGTTCGCCGTCCTCGTACCACAGCGTGTTGGCCGCGCCGACGGCGCGGGCGCGTTCGTCGGGTTTTGACAGCGCCAGCGCGCGCTCCTTGTGCGGAAGGGTGACGTTGGCGCCGACGAAGCCGCGCAGCGACAGCCGGAACACGAAATCCTTGAACTCGTCGGGCGGGACCGCTTCGATGACGTAGCCGCCCTCGATGCCGAGGGTACGCAGCCAGTAGTGATGGATCAGCGGCGAGCGCGAATGCGCGGCCGGCCATCCGATCAGGCACGCGGCGGGGAGTTTTTTAACGGCTGTCATTGTCGATCCTGCTGCGACGCCCGAAAGCGGGCGCCGCTGCTGAGATCAGGCAAGCCGGCGGCGCTGTCAATGCCGCTGATCATGGTTATGGATTCCGGGTTCGCGCTTTCGCGCGCCCCGGAATGACAGAGGCCGGATCACGCCGCGACGCTGTGCGCGGCGATGATCTGGTCGGCGGCGCGGCCGGTGACCTCGGCCATGCGGTCGAACTGGCGCGTAAAACTGCCGGCGCCCGCCGTCGCCGAGCGCAGCTCGACGATCAGCTCGCCGATCTCGGCTTCCGGCATCATGGCGCGGACGCAATCCCATCCCGGCCAGCCCTCGCGGGTGTCGAAGCCGAGAATCTGGCCGCGCCGCCCCGACAGGATGGCGTTGATCCTGGCGGTGGCCTCGGTCGGACAGACGATCTCGACCACATGGATCGGCTCCAGCAGCACCGGCGCGCATTGCGGCAGCGCTTCGGAGACGCCTATTCGCGCCGCGGTGCGGAAGGCGAGATCGGAGGAGTCGACGCTGTGATAGGAGCCGTCGGTCAGCGTCACCTGGACGTCGATCACGGGAAAGCCGAGCGGCCCGCGCAGCAGCGCGTCGACCACGCCCTCTTCCACCGCGCCGATATAGTTCTTCGGCACGGCACCGCCGACCACCTTTTCGTGGAATTCGAAGCCGCCGCCACGCGGCATCGGCTTGACCTCCAGCACCACGTCGCCGAACTGGCCGTGGCCGCCGGACTGTTTTTTGTGCCGGCCGCGCTGGGTGATCGATTTGCGGATGGTCTCGAGATAACCGATCGAGGGCGGCTGCGATTTGACGTTGACCCCGAAACGATCCTTGAGGCGTTCCAGCGCCACCCGCAGATGCATTTCGCCCTGCCCCCACAGCACGATGTCGTGGGTGCGCGGATTGTGGATCATGGTCAGCGAGGGATCCTCCTCGTTGAGCCGCAGCAGGGCCTGGCCGAGCTTGACGTCGTCCTTGCGGTCGGTGGCCGACAGCGACAGCGCCAGCACCGGCGGCGTCGGCTCGACGCTGAGCAACGCTTTCGGCGCGGTCTTGCCGCTCGACACCGTGTCGCCGGTCTTGATGGTGTCGAGCTTGCCGAGCGCGACCGT
>JAYSPJ010000999.1:0-3100 GCA_043722155.1 Bradyrhizobium sp. | reverse complement strand
CCCTTCAGAGTGCGGATTGGAACAGGGTTTTGTCATCTCGATTAGGCGCGGCTCCGCGTGCTGGATTGAAACGCGCAAATCGCCGGCGGCGGATTTGATCCGACCGACCGAGGTCCGGCGGTGCATGATGCCGGTGCAGGTCGGACAAAGGCCCCTCAGGCTCCCGAGCTTTGGCCCGTCCTGCCAGAACTCGACCTCATTGAACGCCGGCCGCTTCGGCTCCTTGCAGCGGAAGCAGAACAGCCGGCCGGGTCCGCAGGGGCGCTTTCGGCTCGCGTTGCGGCGGTTGAGGAAGTCGATCAGATCGATGCCCCGGATGATCGCCGGGAAGCAGCCCGCGACCGGCTCCAGGCCGTTCGTGAGCCAGTGGCGGATGGTGCCTGGCGTCGCGCCGGTCACCTTGGCCGCCTCCCTCACATTGTAGGAGCGCAGCCGCTTGACCCGTCGCGCCGAGTGTCGCCGGTTCGCCACCCTCAGCGCCCAAGCCGCTGGATCAGGTCGCGGATATCCTCGACGCGCCAGGCGGTGGTCTTGATGCCGAGCTTGATCGGCTTCGGGAAGCGGCCGTCTTTGACACCCTGCCACCAGGTGGACTTGCTGACGGGGATCGGCCCCGACGGGGCGATGATCGACGAGAGGCGCACGAAGCCGGCGTCGGGGAGAGCATTCTGATTCGGCATGGTTTGGTTCCGTCCAGTTGAAGATGGAGCGAAACGATCACGTCCGAATTGGTCCTTGGCCGCGTGCGGTTTGCGCCTTGCCGCGTGCGGTTTGTGAAGGTGCCCGTGCGGTTATCCCGCTTGCTGTTGCCACTCGTGCAACAGGTCTCGCGCCTCTTTGAGGTATCGCCGAATGGTATCGTCCGACAGCGGAATCCCCTGCAAATCCAAATCGGAGACGATTTCGGCAATGGTTTTCGACTTTTTGTCGGCCGGGTTATAGGAATATCCTCGAACGGCCATGCCGAATATCGCCTTCAGCATGTTTTGTCGCTCGACCAGCGATTGTGGCTTTGCAGGTTCGGGAACCGGCGAAGCGCTGACCTTGGCCAGTTCGCCCTCAAGCTCTGCGATCCGCAGTTGGGCTGATTCGATCAGGTCCGTCTTCTTTTCGACGACGCCCTTCCAGTCCGCGATATGCTGATCATACATTTCATGAAATTTTTTGTAACTCGATAGAAGCTCGTCGTATGCCGCTTTCGTTACTTCGTGCCGCTCTTTCCAATCGACCAGCTTGCCTTTCAGCTTCGAAACTTTTTCCGACAACTCGGCCGGAACGGCGATCTCGTTGTCCTCCGCCCATTTGAGAAAAATCGGTGGCAGCACAGGATCATAGAGCTTTTTCCAAACCTTTGCCCGGTCCGCCAGATCGCGCAGCCGCGAATATTGCTTAACGAATGTCGAGGTCCCGACCCAGGGCTTTATCTTGTCCCAGCTTACGATTTCGGGGGCTTTCCCAAAAACCAGAGCTATGGCTTCATCCAGAGACCAATGTTCCGCTTTGCTCCAATGACCGAAGTCAGCCTTCGCGTGGGGCTGATTGAAGAAAAGCGTATCCTCCTCGCGCTGCATGTCGGCCAACAACGCGGGCATCTCATTCTCGTAAAGTGACTGGAGTTGGTCAGAGGCGAGGTTTTGAAGTTCGGAACGAAACCGGGCGATTTCCGCGCTTCGGAGAACGCGGTCCAATGACGTAGTACCCTTCGGCTGAGGCTGGTTCGACAAAGAGGCAAGTACCGTGGGCGGAAATTTCCGACGAACCAGAACCTCTATGATATCCGTCCTGCCAAGGGGGTGCGACATTGATCACGCTCCACGGACGGCGAATCGTGAATGCCGCCTCACCCATGTGATCAGGCCCGTATGGGAGCAATTCAAGCCCGCAGCGGTGATTTCGATCAGCTTTCCCAGTTACAAACAGGCTACGCTGCGGTCGGCAACTGTTGGTATATTTGTTGGTACAGGTATGTTTTCGAGAATTAAAACAACGCAATTTCATGATGTTAGTAACAAAATGTGATGCCTGTTTGCGCACCAGCCCTCATTGGCGGTTAGAATTCTCGCTGATTGCTTCGTGCTCTTCCCAGAAAAGAAACTGAATTCTCTGGACATTGACTCTGTCGGAAATGTGCCATCTAAAAATTTGATGGGATCCTCGGTCTGATTTGATCATCGAGAATAGGGCTGCCGAAGCTCGGAAGGCGCGAATGCACGGGCCGACGATACTCGTTCGAACGTTATCGTCCGCGACCCGTCGCGACCGATACGGTAATCTCTGGCAATACCATTCGCGCAGCGATCATCATTCGAAAGTCGCATGCTGGGGCATTATCTTCGATCTTCTCGCGACAACGCCACTTCTGAGGCGACATGTTGCAGCCGGCGCCGTCTGCTTCGGCATCAACCATGAAATGCGGGACTTCGTGCATGATCGTAAGAAGAACCTTGATCTCGTGCTTTGCACTCCGAGCGGGACCGCTACCAACAACACACTAGCCAGCATCGCCGCTGGTTATGATATCGAATTGACGGACCAAGAACGTGGTATTTTGGACGGACTTCCGACGCTTGTCCGGGCTCCCGTCGGGTCGGTTGTCATGGCGCTCGAAGCCAAAGCATGTATGACCGCGCATCAGCGCGCCCTTCCACGACTATATGACGAGTTGAACTCCTCTCATCTTACCGTTCACGGGGCGAGCGAGCAGGCGATCGCCGTTGGGTTTGCGATGGTGAACGCAGCGGATCACTATCTCAGCCCTGACCTCAACAAGAAGAATCGATCGACTGATCCGGAGTGGAGCGAGCACAAGCAACCGCGGGACGCGCAGCTCGCGATAGAGAAGATAAAGCAACTTCCGCGTCGCTCAAAAGTCGGCGATGTCGGCTACGATGCGCTCTCCATTGTCGTCATAGACATGCCGAACGACGGAACGCCGGTCGGGCTCGTCAAAGATCCGCCGTCGCCACAGCAAGGCGATATTTATCACTACGAGACCATGATCGGGGAATGTCCCGAGCCGTGTTGAAATTCGTTTGGCAGGCGTCGCTGTTTGAACAGGCTACGCGGCCTTGGCTTGCTGTTCAAGATCGGGGTTGATGGA
>JAYSPJ010000998.1:0-4790 GCA_043722155.1 Bradyrhizobium sp. | reverse complement strand
GTCCGCTTGATCATGCCGTGGCGCTTGCCGCGCTGGGCGGCCATCACTTTGCCGGTGGCAGTCACCTTGAAGCGCTTTTTAGCGCCTGACTTGGTCTTCAGCTTGGGCATTTGGCTCTCCTGTGGCCGCAACACGAAAGCGCCCGTGAAGGCGTTCGGCCGGCTAAAATGCTCGTTAGAGCGTTGAAAGTGCTTGGTTATTTCTGAAATGAAATAGCCCGCACGGACATCGACACGGCAGCCCTTGATCAGCCGGGCGATGAAGGTTGCGCTTATGGCAGAGCCAAGCGAGATTGGCAACGATGAACCGTGGAACCGGGATGTCCGACAGATCATCGCCACGCCAACAGCAACACGCCAAACAGGATGAAAATGACGATTTCAGCCAGGCCGATTGCCTTTTTTGCCGATTTCAGAGTTTTGCGCACCCTCCGATGGATTTTTGCCGCGGCCGTCCTCGCCGCAGCCGCCCCGCCCGATACCGCCGACGCAGCCGCACGGGCCAGGGTTGTCGGGCCGGGAGCCTTTGACGGCACCTGGAATGTCATGTTCACCCCCCGCGCCGGAAACTGCCATGCCACCAACACCGTGCCGTTCGCCGTCGCGGGCACGCAGGTTTCATCGGCCGGCGGTGGCAAGGTCACCGGCGGCATCAGCCGCAACGGCAACGTCACCGTCAGGATTACCGTCGGCGCTTCGTGGGCGGACGGCCGCGGCCGGCTCGCCGGCAATTCGGGCGCCGGCCGCTGGAGCGGGCTCATTACCGGCGACCGCTGCAGCGGGGTCTGGCAGGCGATCCGGAGCTAGCTTTCGTCGTTCCGATTTGCGTTCGCCGGGCCGGTCACGTGCTTCGCTTGCCGGGCCGGCGAACGACGAGCGGTTAAGCTAGGGGGCATCGATGCTGGGGGTGGGCATTTTGGGCGCAGGATTTTTCGGCGCCTATCACGCGCGCGCGGTGGCTGCCGTTCAGAACACCCGGGTCGTTGCGGTGTGCGCGGACGAGATGCCGCTGGCCGAAGCTTTTGCCGTGGAGCATGGCGGCAGGCCCTATCGCGACCATCGCGCGATGCTTGACGACAAATCCGTCGATGCCGTCGCGATCACGGCGCCGCATCATTTGCACTGCCAGCTGGCGGTGGACGCCCTGCAGGCCGGCAAGCATGTGCTGCTGGAAAAGCCCATGGCGCTGTCGGTCGCCGAATGCAGCCGTATCATCGTCGCCGCCGAAACCAGCCGTCGGAAGCTGATGGTCGGGCAGGTCATGCATTTTGTTTTGCCCTGCCTTGTGGCGCGCGGGATCCTGGACCGCGGTGAGCTCGGTAAACCCGTCACCGGATCAAGCTCGCTCCTGAAAACCTGGATGGAATCCAACCGCCGCGGCTGGCATCTCGATCCCGCGACGGGCGGCGGCATGCTGATGACGGCCGGCATCCACGCGCTGGACCAGTTGGTATGGCTGATGGACGGCCGGGTCGGCTCGGTTTCAGCAGCCGTCAGCACGTCGTTCCACGATCAAAAAGCCGATGACAGCGCCATGATGCTGTTGCGTTTTGGCGACGGCCGCTTCGGCCAGGTCGCCAGCATCGGCTTCCGCGACGGCGGCGGCCGCTTCGATATCGACCTCGTCTGCGAGAATGGAACGCTCAGGGTCGACCCTGAACGCGGCGTTGCCATCGGGCGAGGCGGCCAATGGTCCGACGTCCCCAACTCTCGCGATCCCCTGTGGATGCAGAACGGCGTCATCAGGGAATGGCAAGCAATGGCGGCGGCCATCGCGCATGACACGGACGTGCCGGTAACCGGCGATTATGGCCGGCATATCATTGCGTGCATCGATGCCGCCATGAGGTCGGCACGTGAAGGCAGGGAGGTGAACGTTTCGGCCTGACGCTCGGGTGCCACCGGCTGCGCATGGCAACCTCCGATGACACCTGCATGCTCCAGATAACGTCCGGGAGACAAATCCGCGTCTCAATCAGGAAGCGCGGATGTCTTGCATATCAGCGCGGCGCCAGAACCATCACGACTTGACGACCCTCGAAACGCGCGTCCTGCTCGACCTTGGCGTATTCGGCGACGTCGGCCTTGACCTTGTCCAGCAGCTTGGTGCCGATTTCCTGATGCGCCATTTCGCGGCCGCGGTAGCGCAGGGTAATCTTGACCTTGTCGCCTTCCTCGAAGAACCGCTGCATCGCCCGCATCTTCACGTCGTAATCGTGGTCGTCGATCATCGGGCGAAGCTTGATCTCCTTGATCTCGACGATCTTCTGCTTCTTGCGGGCCTCGGCGGCCTTCTTCTGGGCGGAATACTTGAACTTCCCGTAATCCATAATCTTGCAAACGGGAGGATTGGTGTTCGGCGAAATCTCGACGAGGTCCATGCCTGCTTCGAGCGCCATCTTCACGGCGGCGACCGTTTCGACGGTGCCGTGGTTCAGTCCGGTCTGGTCGATCAGCTGGACCTGCGCGTTGCGGATTTCATCATTGGTGCGCGGCCCGTCTTTGGTGGCGGCGGGCGGGGCTCTGTTGGGACGGCGAATGGGTAGCTCTCCATGGTTGTGAACGAAGGCGATAGTTTGAAGGAATAAGGCCCGGCGGGCAAGCGAACTCGCATCGGCAATCGCAAAAAACCGTCAAATGCGAGGCATTTGGTCACGCCGGTCGAGATGGAGGGCGACGATCGGTTCCGCAAGCTCGGCGAACGGTTGGCGCCCGGTATTGGCGTCCGTTATTGACGGATTCCGTCGGTTCACTCAAACAGCCGTCAACGAGGTTACGATTCCATGACCAATTCGGCGGCATCCGATCAGGAACCGGTCTTCATCGAGGTCGGCGCGGCTGACGGCCGGCGCCGAATCGCGGTGCGGGCCCGCGAAGGCGCCGCACCCGGGTTGTTCTGGCTGGGCGGCTTCAATTCGGACATGAAGGGCACCAAGGCCCTGGCGCTCGACGCATGGGCCGCCGAACAGGGGCGCGCCTGTGTCCGGTTCGACTATTCCGGCCACGGCGAATCCGGCGGCGCGTTCATCGACGGCACCATCGGACGCTGGCTGGAAGAGAGTGTCGCGGTGTTCGAGCAATTCTGCCTCGGCCCGCAGGTCGCGATCGGTTCCTCGATGGGCGGCTGGATGGCGCTGCTGCTGGCGCGCGAACTGGCAAAACGTCCGGGAGGCCGGGCGTCGCTGGCCGGGCTGGTGCTGATCGCGCCGGCGCCTGATTTCACCGAGCAGCTGATGTGGAACGGTTTTCCGCCCGAGGTGAAACAGGAGATCGAGAACAAAGGCGTCTGGCTGCGGCCGTCGCAATATGGCGCGCCCTATCCGATCACCCGCGCGCTGATCGAGGAGGGCCGCAACCATCTCCTGCTCGGCAGCGCCATCGAGGTCGGCTGCCCGGTTCGCATCCTGCAGGGCGCGCAGGATCCGGACGTGCCGTGGCAGCACGCCTTCGCGCTGGCGCACCGGCTGCCCGCCGACGACGTGGTGCTGACCATGATCCAGGACGGCGATCACCGCCTGTCGCGGCCGCAGGACATCGCGCGGATGATCGCGGCGGTGGCGGAGATCGGGTAAGCTATCTTCAGGGAGAGGCGCCATGAACACATCTGCGATGCTCAAATCATTTTGCGATGCCGTCGAACAGCGAAACGGCAAGGCATTCGCCGAACTGTTCACCGAGGACGGCGTCTACCACGATGTGTTCTACGGCGCGTTCAAGGGCCGCGCCAGAATCGCCGACATGATCGACGACTGGTTCTACCGGACCGCGACGGATTTTCGCTGGGACATGCACGCGCCGGTCAGCGATGGCCACACGCTCTATGCGCGCTATACCTTCAGCTATCGCTCGACACTGCCGGAAGCCAGGGGGGCGCGCGCGATGTTCGAGGGCGTCGCGATCATGACGCTGCGCGACGGCAGGATCGAAGAGTATCATGAGGTCGCCAACACCGCGCCGGCCTTTGTCGACCTCAACTTCGCGCCGGAGCGCATCGCCAAGATATTTGCCAGGCAGGGCGCGGCGCTGAAAGCGCGGCCGGAAATGGCGCGGCATCTGATATAAGCCGGTCATTCCGGGACGCGCGAACCCGGAATCCAGAAGTCGTGGCGCGAGATTCCGGGTTCGATGCTGCGCATCGCCCCGGAATGACGGCGTGAGCGACTACGGCGGCGGCGGCTTCGCCATCGGCTTGCGCTGCGCCAGCGCTGCGACGGTGGACGTGCCGATCGGGCCCTGCTCGTCGTAGAGCCAGCATTCACCGATCGCGACGCCGTCGGTGGCGTGGTGGTTCACCACATCGAAACCGACCCATCGCGTTACCGGCAGGCGGTGCAGGTACAGCGTGACGTCGCTGTTGATGTAGCCGAGGCCCTGATCGCCGGCATTGGCGAAGGGGCTGGCGAAATCGGCGCCGGTGGCGACATGGACGAATGGCGTCATCGGCACGCCCTCGACGAGTTCGCGCACTTCGCTCATCCACAGCCGCCGCGGCCCGAGCGAGCCCATCGCGCCTGATATCGGCCGCGTGCTCCATTTGCCGTTCATGCCGAGCCGCGGATCGGTAGGTGCTGGAATATCCGCGGGCAGCGGCGCATCCCAGTTCGGCGGCGACCAGACATTGCCCGGCGCGTTTTCGGTCTTGCGCAGCAACTGGCAGGAGGCGCGCGCCATGCTGACGCCGCCGGAGAAGAATTCGGCCTCGACCACCCTGATGCGCATGCCGTCGCGGACGAGCCTTGTGGTGACCTCGATCGGCGCCATGTTCGGCAGCCGAAACATGTCGACCGTCAG
>JAYSPJ010000997.1:0-10144 GCA_043722155.1 Bradyrhizobium sp. | reverse complement strand
CTGTGCGATGCGATGACGCCGCCGGAGCACGGGCCGGCGGAAAGGTCGAACGATCCGAACTCCCCCCGGGGCCCGCGAAAGCGAGCCGTGCTGAAGCTGGTCAAGTAGCGAAGCGGTTTCGCAAAGTGCCGGCTTGGCGGTTATTCCGCTGCGGCCGGCGACGTTATCCGCAACTCCAGCGACAAGAATAATCTTGCTTGATCGCGCGGTGGCTGCAATCTGATCCTCAACTTGAGGAACAGGGAAGCAATCGGATGAGCCAACTCATTGTCCACGCCGGCGACTTCACGTTCGACGCACGATTCGAAGATCAACTGGCGCCCAAGACCTGCGCCGCGTTCCGCCGCGCGATGCCGTTCGAGAGCCGGATGGTCCATGTCCGCTGGAGCGGCGAGGCGGTCTGGCTTCCGCTCGGCGATCTCGACTTCGGCGTCGGCTATGAGAACCACACCAGCTATCCCGCGCCGGGCCAGATCATCCTTTATCCCGGCGGCATCAGCGAGACCGAGATTCTGCTGGCCTATGGCGGGGTGCACTTCGCCAGCAAGATGGGCCAGCTCGCCGGAAATCACTTCATCACGCTGACGTCCGGGCTCGACCGGCTGCCGGAGCTCGGCAAGACCGTGCTCTGGAAGGGGGCGCAGAAGGTCCGGTTCGAGGCGGCTTGAATGACGGACGCTCAATATCCCCGCAATCTGCGCGGCTATGGCCGCCACCCGCCCGATCCCAAATGGCCTGGGGGCGCGCGGATCGCGGTGCAGTTCGTGGTCAATTTCGAAGAGGGCGGCGAGAACAATATCCTGCACGGCGATCCCGCCTCGGAAGCCTTTCTGTCGGATGTGCTCGGCGCGCAGCCGTGGCCGGGACAGCGTCACGCCAACATCGAATCGATGTTCGAGTATGGCTCGCGCGCCGGCTTCTGGCGGCTGTGGCGCGCCTTTACCGAGCGCAAGCTGCCGGCCACCGTGTTCGGGGTCGCGACCGCGTTGCAACGCAATCCCGAAATTGTCGCGGCGATGAACGAGGCCGGCTGGGACATCGCCAGCCACAGCCTGAAATGGGTCGAGCACAGGGATATGCCGGAAGCGGAGGAACGGGCGACGATTGCGGAAGCGATCCGCATTCACACCGACGTCACCGGGCAACGGCCGTTCGGCTGGTACACCGGACGGTCCTCGATAAACACGCTGCGGCTGGTGATGGAGGCCGGCGGTTTTCTGTATTCCTGCGATTCCTACGCCGACGATCTGCCCTACTGGGTCAATGGCGCAGCGGTACCGCATCTCGTCATTCCCTACAGCCTCGACGCCAACGACATGCGCTTCGTCAACGCCCAGGGGTTCGGAGACGGCGACCAGTTTTTCACCTACCTCAAGGACAGCTTTGACGTGCTCTACGCCGAAGGCGCGACCTCGCCGAAGATGATGTCGGTGGGCCTGCATTGCAGGATTGCCGGCCGGCCGGGCAGGGCGGCGTCGCTGCTGCGCTTTCTCGATTATGTCGCTGATCACGACAAGGTCTGGGTGCCGACCCGGCTGCAGATCGCGCAGCACTGGCACGCCCATCTGGCTCATCTCGCCGACGGCGCACCCGCCATCGGATCGTCGTGATGGGGCCGGGAACCGCTGCAACCAGCGACCTCGGCCAGGATATCGTCCGCCGGATCGACGCGCTCGCCGGTATCTCCGAGACATCAGATCATCTGACGCGGATCTTTCTCAGCCCGGAGCATCGTGCCGCGGCCGATCTGTTGCTGTCATGGATGCGGGACGCCGGCATGCGCGCGCATCTCGATGCCATCGGCAACGTCTGCGGCCGTTACGAAGGCGGACGTCCGAATTTGCCCTGCCTGATGCTCGGCTCGCATTACGATACCGTGCGCGACGCCGGCAAATGGGATGGGCCGCTCGGGCTCATCACCGCGATTTCCTGCGTCGCGGAATTGCACCGGCGCTGCAAGAGATTGCCGTTCGCGGTCGAGGTGACCGGCTTTGCCGATGAGGAAGGGGTCCGCTTCGCGTCGACGCTGCTGGGCAGCCGTGCGATCGCGGGACGGTTCGACGAAAGTGTGCTCGGTGTCAGGGACAGCGCCGGACTGACGATGCGCGATGCGCTGACAAAATTCGGTCTAGATCCCGATCATATCGGAGCGGCGGCACGGGCCCGCAGCGAATTGCTGGCCTATGTCGAACTCCATATCGAACAGGGCCCGGTGCTGGAATCCGAGGGTTTGCCGGTTGGCGTCGTGACCGCGATCTCGGGAGCGACGCGGCTCGCGGCAAGCCTGACCGGGATGGCCGGCCATGCCGGCACGGTGCCGATGCGGCTGCGGCGCGATGCGCTGGCGGGATCAGCGGAATGCATTTCCGCCATCGAGTCGTTTTGCCGGACCGACGAAAGCGGGCTGGTCGGGACGGTTGGATACATCGATGCCATGCCCGGCGCGACCAATGTGATTCCGGGGCAGGCGTCGTTCACCATCGATATCCGCGCCGCCTCCGATTCGCACCGCAAGCGCGCCGTGGCTGAAATCGTCCGCAGAATAGAAGAGATTGCCAGGCGTCGAAACCTGGTGCTGCAGCTGGATGTCACCCATGAGAACGGCACGGTGCCGTGCGCGCCGTGGCTCAAGGGCCAGGTGGCGGACGCGATCGCCGGCGAGGGCTACCGCGTCTTCGAACTGCCGAGCGGGGCTGGCCATGACGGCATGGCAATGATCGACGTTGCCGATGTTGCCATGCTGTTCGTGCGATGCCGCGGCGGCGTCAGCCATCATCCGGACGAGCATGTGGATCCGGCCGACGCCGACGCCGGAGCGCGCGTCCTGCTGCGGCTGATCGAGAATTTCCGTCCCGCCAACCCCGGCTGATTGTCAGCCTGCGGTCACGGAGCCCCGATCATCGAAATCAGCTGCAAAAGCACCTCGCTGCAGATCTCGAGCCCGACGCCGACATCGGGCAGCGCCATGCAAGGCCCGATGCCCAGCAGCAGGGTCACCGGGACCTGAACGAAAAGTGAGTGGCAGAGCGGCTTTCGAGTGCTTGCAGCGGCTACAGAGATGCTAAACCGCCGCGGGGAGCCGCAGATAACGAACCGGGACCCAGGCTGGAGCTCCCGCTTCAGCCCAATATGACAACGATGGCATGACAACGATGGCAATGACGGCATGATTCACGATGTCTCGATCCCCGCGGCGCTGCTTGCCGGTCTGGTCAGCTTTCTGTCGCCCTGCGTGCTGCCGCTGGTGCCGCCTTATCTGATCTACCTCACCGGCGCGACCATCGAGCATGTCGCCAATGACGAGACGGAGCAGGCCTCGAAGCGCGCGGTGATGATTTCGGCCGGCATGTTCGTGCTCGGCTTTTCCACCGTGTTCGTGGCGCTCGGCGCCAGCGCCTCGCTGATCGGAAGCCTGATCCGTACCTGGTCCGCCGAGCTGTCGATCGTCGCCGGCATCGTCATCATCGTCATGGGTCTGCATTTCCTCGGGCTGACCCGGATCGGGTTCATGATGCGTGAAGGGCGGTTGCCGATCCCGAAGCCGGTGGGCCTGTGGGGCGCCTACGCGATGGGGCTCGCCTTTGCGTTCGGCTGGACGCCGTGCATCGGCCCGATCCTCGCCGCGATCCTGTCGGTTGCCGCCGCCGAGGCGACGGTGACGAAGGGGGCGATGCTGCTCGCGGTCTATTCCGCCGGGCTCGGGATTCCCTTCCTGATCGCGGCGTTCATGGTCGAACAGTTCTCGTCGCTGTTTGCGCGGATGAAGCGGTATCTCGTCGGCGTCGAGCGGGCGATGGGCGTGCTGCTGATCGTTACCGGCATCGGCTTTCTCACCGGCGCGGTCACGAATGTCAGCATCTGGCTGCTGGAGACGTTTCCGAGCCTGCAGAATTTCGGCTAGCTGGAGCCGAACTGAAGTGGGCCGACGGCAACGTCGACTTCCGGAGCATAGCCGCCATTCGCCGGGCAGCAACCGATCCGCGGGCCAATTCCGAAAATTTACCGCTTCTCGATGTTCGTGATTGTCTTCGTCCCACCCGTTTCGCTCACGGAATACGTGACGGCGTCGCCGGCGTGCAACGTGCTCAGCAAGCTGCCCTGTACCTTGAATTGTTCGGCAGTTCCGCCGGTAGTCGCTCCGACAGTGCCGCTTTGCGTCTGTTGAATTGTGACGGTCCCGCTGATCCGATTGACCGTGGTGACCGTTCCCGTAAGCGCTTGCTGGGCCAACGTCACCGAACTGATGAACGTGAGCATGGAACCAGCCAGAATCATCTTCGCCAGTCTCATCGAAATCTCCCGGCTTTGGATAGTCGGAGATAAAGCCGAATGAGCGGATTTGTTCCCGGGGGAGGGATCATTAGTCGATAATGCAGCTTTCCGATTGGGGATCGCTCGCTCTGGCCTGATCGGCGCGCTGCGACAAGCCCAAAGTCTAGCTCCCGTCTTCGAGCGTGCAGGTCACCGTGTAGACCACGCCGTGGGGCAGAAAATCGACGGTGGCTTCGCCGCCGAGCTGATCGCGGGCGCTGCGTTCGATCAGCCGCGATCCGAATCCGCGCTGCACCGGGGCGGTGACGTGCGGACCGCCGGACTCGGTCCAGATCAATCTCAATTGCGGTTTGACGCCTTCCGCAATCACTTCCCAGTCCAGCGCAACCTTGCCGGTGTCGTTCGACAGCGCCCCGTACTTTGCGGCGTTGGTCGCGATCTCGTGCAAGATCATCGACAGCACCACCGCCAGCCGCGGGGCGAGCGGCACGCTCGGTCCGGACATTCGCAGCCGCTCCGGAGCGTTGAGCAGATAGGGCTGCAGCACGCGGCTGACGATGTCCTTCAGTTCCGAGCCCTGCCACTTTTCCTGGCTCAAGAGATTATGCGCCTCGGCCAGTGCGCCGAGCCGACCCTCGAACTTCGCGCGCTCGGCCTTGCTGGCGCTGCGAAAGGTCTGCGTGGCGATCGACTGCAGGATCGCCAGCGTGTTCTTGACGCGATGATTGAGCTCCTCGATCAACAGGTCATGCAACATCTCGCCGCGGGCGATCGTCGTCGCCATCCGCACCGCAAAGGCAAGGCCAATCAGCAGCAGAATGCCGCCGATCACGCTGGTGATCGCGAGGTTGCGCCACAGTGGACCGACCAGCGAGCTTTCCGCGATCCCGGCGGCCACTCTCCAGCCGGTGAGCGAGGACCGGGTAAAGCTCGTGATCAGCGGCACGTCTTCGAGCGATACGGTCGACAAGGTGGCTTCCGGTGCGCGCGACATCGCGGCGTACAGCGTCGG
Organism: Bradyrhizobium sp.; assembly: GCA_043722155.1. GTDB lineage: Bacteria > Pseudomonadota > Alphaproteobacteria > Rhizobiales > Xanthobacteraceae > Bradyrhizobium. Next base: position 4,860 of record JAYSPJ010000997.1, on the reverse strand, counting down.
CGAGGCGCGCTTGCCGATCGTGTCCTGCGGGTTCGGAATGCGCGCAAAATTGATTCCTTCGCGGTCGAAGATCGAGATCGTCCAGTCCTGGCTCGGGCGTTGTTTTTCGATGATGGCCTGGAAAATCTCGATCGGCGGGCTGAACGAAATCACATTGATGACCTCGCCATCGCGAAGCACCGGCACCTCGACCGTCACGATCAGTCGGTTCTTCACCGTGCCGACATACAGGTTGGAATATTGCGGGCTCTTGGTCGCGTACACCTGCTCCACGATGTCGCGGTTGTTGCGCAGAGGAAGACTGGCGGTGTCTTCCGTTACCGAGGAGAACACCTGGCGGCCGTCGCGGTCGGCCACCCGCACCACGCCGTCCTTGCCGTATTGATCGAGAAAGCCCGCGGCGATGCGGCGGAAACCGTCGAAATCGCGGTCGCGCAACGCGTTGGTCAGCGACAGCATCTGCAGCCCGCCGGTCATGCGCTGCATCTCGGCGTCGAGCACCAGGCGAATGCTGCGCACGGTCTCGACCACGCGCTGCGACGCGTCCCTGCGGTCCTGTTCGTAGTTATAGAAGATGATTCCAGCCGCGAAGATGATCAGCGGCAGCGTGGTTCCCGCGACCAGGAGAGCAAGACGTACTGGCAGTGAGGGTTTTGGCACGTAGGTTCCGGCTCATGGCATCCAGCGCGAAAACGCCGAATGGCCGGGAGCATAAGAGATGTGTCTGAAACGCGCCAGCGGCAGCCGGGTTCCGTGGCGCGGTTGAACGCCGAGGAGCCCGGGTCGATGCTCAGAGATTGCTGTCGGTGATGGCCGCATACACCATGGTGCGCAACTCGCGCCGGATCGGATAGGCGCTTGACGGCAGCACCTGGGTCATGAAAATGGCGATCAGTTCTTCCGCGGGATCGATCCAGAACGAGGTCGTCGCCGCACCTCCCCAGGAATACTCGCCGGCGCTGCCGGGAATCAATGTCTGTGCCGGATTCATCGTGACGGAAAAGCCGAGGCCGAAGCCGATGCCGTTATAGGTGGCCTCGGAGAACAGCGACCGCGACATCGCCGGCAGGTCGCATCCGCCGGGCAGATGATTTGACGTCATCAGCGCCAGCGTCTTCGGGCCGAGCAGCCGGACGCCGCCGAGTTCGCCGCCGTTCAGCAGCGCGCGGCAGAAGGTGAGATAGTCGGCCACGGTCGAACACAGCCCGCCGCCGCCGGAAATGAACGACGGCGGCGACAGGAACGAGCTGGTGGCCGGGTCATCCTGCAGCGTGAGAGTGCCCTTGCGGTCGGTGGCGTGGAAGGTCATGCCGCCTTTCGGGTCGGCCGAGTAACAGGCCGCGAAGCGATGCGCCTTGTCGGCGGGCACGAAAAAGTCGGTATCCTTCATGCCGAGCGGATTGAAGATGCGTTCCTTCAAAAACTGTTCGAACGGCCGGCCGCTGATCTTGCCGACGAGATAGCCGACCACGTCGGTGGAGACCGAGTAATTCCAGGCCTCACCGGGGGAGAACTCCAGCGGAGTTTTTGCGAGGTCCTCGATCATCGATTGCAGCGTGCCGGCTTTGACGACTTCGCCGATTTTCATCTCGCGGTAGGCGGCATCGACATTGGAGCGCTGCTGGAAGCCGTAGGTCAGTCCGGAAGTATGCCGCAGCAGGTCGACGATCAGCATCGGCCGCGATGGCGGCCTGGTCAGGAAGGCCGGCGCGGTCCCGGCCTGGAAAACCCCGAGGCCTTTCCATTCCGGAATGTACTTGTGGACAGGCTCGTCGAGCGCGACGCGGCCTTCCTCGACCAGCATCATGAAGGCCACCGATGTGATCGGCTTGGTCATCGAATAGATGCGGAAAATGGTGTCGTCCCTGACCGGCGCCTTGCGCTCGACGTCGGCAAAGCCCTGCACCGCGCTATGGACCACCTTGCCGCGGCGGTAGACCAGAAGCTGTGATCCCGGAAAGCGGCCGGCATCGATATAGCGGTGCTTCAGATGCGCATCGACGCGGTCGAAGGCGGCCTTGGACATCCCGGCAGATTCGGGGGAGGCGGGGGTCGGGGCTAACATTGGGGTCTCCGGGGCCTGTCGCGGTCAGCCTTGATAGCCGAAAACTGTGCCCTGTTCCAACCGCCCCCTGCTCCAACCGCCCCCTGCTTACCCCGGGCTATCGGCTGGTGTAGGCTTCCGCTGCAGCCGCCGAGCACCCGCAGGACAGCCAACATGCCCCAATTCAACGACACCGAACTGACCGCCGCCGTCATCAAGAGTTTTGAGGAGACGCCGGATCCGCGGGTCAAATTCCTGATGGAGGAACTGGTGAAGTCGCTGCACGATTTCGTCCGCAAGACCGATCTCACCTTCGACGAATGGGGCTACGCGATCGATTTTCTGACCCGCACCGGCCAGAAATGCTCATCGAGCCGGCAGGAGTTCATCCTGCTGTCCGACGTGCTCGGGGTTTCGATGCTGGTCGACGCCGTCAATCATCGCGAGCGCGAGGGCGCAACCGAGACCACGGTGCTGGGGCCGTTCTATGTCGGTGAACACAAGCCGATGCCGCACGGCACCGATGTCTCTTCCGACCTGCAGGGCGAACGGATGTTCGTGCAGAGCCGCGTCACCGACCTCAAGGGCAAGCCGCTGGCGGGCGTTCCGGTCGACATCTGGCACGCCGACGATGACGGCTTCTACGATTCGCAAAAACCGAACTATGAGACGCAGGGCCCGTCATCGCGGGCGCGGTTCATCACCGACGCCGATGGACGGTTTTTCTTTCGCACCATCCTGCCGTGCAGCTATCCGATCCCGACCGACGGCCCGGTTGGGGAAATGATCCTGCAGGTCCGGCGCCATCCGATGCGGCCGGCGCATGTGCACTTCCTGGTCGATGCGCCCGGCTACGAGCCGCTGGTCACCCACGTCTTCATCGCGGGCGACAAATATCTCGATACCGACGTGGTGTTCGGTGTGAAGGACGAACTGGTCGCCAGGATCGAAAAGCGCAGCGATCCGCTGATGCCGGACGGCAAGCCGGCGCCGGCGCCTTGGCATCTGATGACTTATGAGTTTCGCATGAGGCCGGGCAAGGGAACGGCGCCGAAGCCGATGCTGGCAGTGGCCGAAGGCGCCTGAAAATCATCCGATCGAGCGCCTGCCCATTTATTGTGCGGCGCACAAGTATTGAGCCTTGAGCAAATTTTCGATGCAATATTAGGCATGCACATGAATTGTGCATGATATACAAATATTTGAGAAATATACGATTTTTATGACCTGACCGCTTGGCACGAAGCTTGAATAGCTTGTGCCGACGCCATTGAAGCCGTCCCTCGAAACCAATCATCCGAATTGTGAAACCGCCAGACCGGGGCCTCCCCGGAGCGTGCCCCCATGCGCTTCCAGCGGTGACACCGGACGGACGGCCAAACCGACGCAAAGGACGCCAGCACCCATGACGAAGCCTACCGACCACACCTCCCGCCGCGGCGTCAGCCGCCGTCAGATCCTGAAGGCGACCGCGGGAACGGCAGCGCTGCTCGCCGCCGCCAGGCTGAATTGCCCCGCCGGCGCCTTCGCGCAGGGTGCGGGCCCGGAAGTGAAGGGAGCGAAGCTCGGCTTCATCGCGCTCAGCGATGCCGGCGCGTTGTTCGTGGCCAAGGACAAGGGCCTGTTCGCCAAACACGGCATGCCTGACGTCGATGTGCAGAAGCAGGCCTCATGGGGCACCACGCGCGACAACCTCGTGCTCGGCTCGGAAGGCAACGGCATCGATGGCGCGCATATCCTGACGCCGATGCCGTATCTGATCTCCTCCGGCAAGGTGACGCAGAACAATGTGCCGACGCCGATGTACATTCTGGCGCGGCTCAATCTCGACGCGCAGTGCATCTCGGTCTCCAACGAATACGCCGACCTCAAGGTCGGAATCGACGTCAAGGCGTTCAAGGAAGCGCTGGACAAGAAGAAAGCCGCCGGCAAGTCGATCAAGGCCGCGATGACGTTCCCGGGGGGCACCCACGATCTGTGGCTGCGCTACTGGCTCGCCGCCGGCGGCATCGACCCCGACAAGGACATTGAAACCATCACGGTGCCGCCGCCGCAGATGGTCGCCAACATGAAGGTCGGCACCATGGACTGCTTCTGCGTCGGCGAGCCCTGGCCGGGCCAGCTCGTGCACCAGAAGATCGGCTACACCGCCGTCAACACCGGCGAGATCTGGAACAAGCATCCCGAGAAATCGTTCGCGATGCGCTCTGCCTGGGTCGACAAGAATCCGAACGCCGCGAAAGCCATCACCATGGCGATCCTGGAAGCGCAGCAGTGGGCCGACAAGGCCGAGAACAAGGAAGAACTTGCGACCATCATGGGCAAGCGGCAGTGGATCAACTGCCCGGTCGAGGACATTCTCGACCGTGCCAGGGGCAAGTTCGACTACGGCACCGGAAAGGTGGTCGAGAACAGCCCGCATATCATGAAGTACTGGCGCGACCACGCCTCCTATCCATTCCAGAGCCACGATCTCTGGTTCATGACCGAGGACATCCGCTGGGGAAAATTCGAGCCCGGGTTCGATTCAAAGGCGCTGATCGCCAAGGTCAACCGCGAGGATATCTGGCGCGACGCCGCCAAGGCGCTCGGCGTTGCCGCTTCCGATATCCCGGCCTCCAAGTCGCGCGGCAAGGAAACCTTCTTCGACGGCAAGGTGTTCGATCCGGAAAATCCGGCGGCGTACCTCAAGTCCCTGTCCATCAAGCGTGCTGACGTCTGATCCAGGCAGGATCGCACGCTTGCGTGCGGTCCGCTTAATCGAAACACGGAGATACACTCCCGATGAATATGCATGCCCTGAAGAGCGAACCTGA
>JAYSPJ010000996.1:0-2791 GCA_043722155.1 Bradyrhizobium sp. | reverse complement strand
GCCAATCCCGACGCGGTCGAGGGCTCCGGCGACGTCAAATATCATCTCGGCGCCTCGTCGGACCGCGAATTCGACAACAACAAGATCCATCTGTCGCTGACCGCCAACCCCTCGCATCTCGAAATCGTCGATCCCGTGGTGCTCGGCAAGGTGCGCGCCAAGCAGGACCAGCACGGCGATCCGCCGGACATGCGCATTTCGGTGCTGCCGCTGCTGATGCATGGCGACGCCGCGTTCGCCGGACAGGGCGTGGTGGCGGAATGCTTCGGGTTGTCCGACCTGAAGGGCTACCGCACCGGCGGTTCGCTGCATTTCATCGTCAACAACCAGATCGGCTTCACCACCTATCCGCGCTATTCGCGCTCCTCGCCCTATCCATCCGACGTGGCGAAGATGATCGATGCGCCGATCTTTCATGTGAACGGCGACGATCCGGAAGCCGTGGTGTTCGCGGCCAAGGTCGCGATCGAATTCCGGCAGAAATTCCACAAGCCCGTCGTCATCGACATGTTCTGCTACCGCAGGCATGGCCATAACGAAGGCGACGAGCCGATGTTCACCCAGCCGGTGATGTACAAGCGGATCGCTTCGCATCCCGGCACGGTCGAGATCTACTCCAAGCGGCTGATCGCCGAAGGCGTGATCACAGAGGGCGAGGTCGAGAAGGCCAAGGCCGACTGGCGCGCCCGGCTCGATGCCGAGCTCGAGGCCGGCTCGGGCTACAAGCCCAACAAGGCCGACTGGCTCGACGGCAAATGGGCCGGGTTCAAGTCCGCCGATCAGGAAGAGGATCCGCGCCGCGGCGTCACCGGCGTCGATGTCGTGGTGCTCCGGGATATCGGCCGCAGGATCACCAAGGTGCCCGATGGCTTCAGGGTGCATCGCACGGTGCAGCGGTTCCTGGAAAACCGCGCCAAGGCGATCGATGGCGGCATAGGCATCGACTGGGCGACCGGCGAGGCGCTGGCGTTCTGCACGCTGCTGGAGGAAGGCCACCACGTCCGGCTGTCGGGACAGGATTCGGAGCGCGGCACCTTCTCGCAACGGCATTCGGTGCTGATCGATCAGGAGGACGAGAGCCGCTATACGCCGTTCAATCATCTCGGCGTCGATCAGGGCCATTACGAAGTCATCAATTCGCTGCTGTCGGAAGAAGCCGTGCTCGGCTTCGAGTACGGCTATTCGCTGGCGGAGCCGAAGGCGCTGACGGTCTGGGAAGCGCAGTTCGGCGATTTCGCCAATGGCGCGCAGGTGCTGTTCGACCAGTTCATCTCCTCGGGCGAGCGCAAATGGCTGCGCATGTCCGGCCTCGTCTGCATGCTGCCGCACGGCTATGAAGGGCAGGGACCGGAGCATTCCTCCGCCCGGCTCGAACGCTTCCTGCAGATGTGCGCTGAAGACAACATGCAGGTGGTCCATGCCACTACGCCCGCCAATTTCTTCCACGTGCTGCGGCGTCAGCTGCATCGGGAGATCCGCAAGCCGCTGATCCTGATGACGCCGAAGTCGCTGCTGCGGCACAAGCGCGCGGTATCGCGGCTCGACGAACTCGGCGCCGATACCACGTTCCACCGCATCCTCTACGATGACGCGGTGGTGCTGCCGGACGAGAAGATCAAGCTGGTGCCGGACGACAAGATCCGCCGCATCGTGCTGTGCTCGGGCAAGGTCTATTACGATCTTTACGACGAGCGCGAAAAGCGCGGCATCGATGACGTTTACCTGATGCGCGTCGAGCAGCTCTATCCGGTGCCGCTGAAGGCGCTCGTGCATGAACTCGGACGCTTCAAGGGCGCCGAGCTGGTGTGGTGCCAGGAGGAGCCGCGCAACATGGGTGCGTGGCATTTCATCGAACCGTATCTCGAATGGGTGCTGAACCAGATCCATGCGCCGAACAAGCGTCCGCGTTATGCCGGACGCGCGGCGTCGGCGGCGACGGCCACCGGTTTGATGTCGAAGCATCTGGCGCAGCTCAAGGCTTTCCTGGACGACGCGCTGGGCTAGCATTTACCTAAGTCGTCATGCCCGCGCCTGTCGCGGGCATCCACGTCTTACCTTGTGAAAACCGACTAAGGCGTGGTTGGCCGGGACGAGCCCGGCCATGACGCAAGAGGAAACAAAACGATGACTGAAATTCGCGTTCCGACACTCGGCGAGTCCGTGACCGAGGCCACCATCGGTCGCTGGTTCAAGAAGGCCGGCGATGCCGTGGCGGTGGACGAACCCCTGGTCGAACTCGAGACCGACAAGGTCACGATCGAAGTGCCGGCGCCTTCCGCGGGGACGCTCGGCGACATCATCGCCAAGGACGGCGAGACTGTCGCGGTCGGCGCGCTGCTCGGCCAGATCAACGACGGCGCCGTCGGAGCCGCCGCCAAGCCGGCCGCAGCCCCCGCCAAGGCACCCGCTGCCGCCGCTGCGCCAAAGATTTCACCGTCAGACGCGCCGCTGGCGCCGTCGGTGCGCAAGATTTCCGCCGAGAGCGGCATCGACGCCGCCACCGTGCCCGGCTCCGGCAAGGATGGGCGGGTGACCAAGGGCGACATGCTGGCTGCGATCGAAAAGGCCGCCTCGGCGCCGACCCCGGTCAATCAGCCTGCCGCCGCGGTGCAGGTTCGAGCGCCATCGCCGGCCGACGATGCCGCGCGCGAAGAGCGCGTGAAGATGACGCGGCTGCGCCAGACCATCGCGCGCCGCCTCAAGGACGTGCAGAACACCGCCGCGATGCTGACGACCTTCAACGAGGTCGACATGAGCCACATCATGGCGATGCGCGCCCAGTACAAGGACG
>JAYSPJ010000995.1:0-10619 GCA_043722155.1 Bradyrhizobium sp. | reverse complement strand
GATGTCGATACCGTCCGCTCGTATTTCAAGCCGGGCCCCGGCGGGCGCCTCGATCAGGGGCGAATCGATGACGGCCTCAAGGCGTTGATCGAGACCGGCCTGTTCCAGGACGTGCGAATCAACCAGGCGGGCGGGCGTCTCGTGGTGACCGTGGTGGAAAACCCGGTCATCGGCCGCATTGCCTTCGAGGGTAACAAGAAGATCAAGGACGAGCAGATTTCGTCGGAAATCCAGTCCAAGCCGCGCGGTACCCTGTCGCGCCCGATGGTGCAGTCGGACGCCCAGCGCATCGCCGAAATCTATCGCCGTTCCGGCCGCTATGACGTGCGCGTCGTTCCCGAAATCATCGAGCAGCCGAACAACCGTGTCGATCTGATTTTCACGGTCACCGAGGGCTCGAAAACCGGCGTCAAATCGATCGAGTTCATCGGCAACGTCGCCTATTCGTCGTATCGCCTCAAGGACGTCATCAAGACCCGCGAATCGAACCTGCTGAGCTTCCTCGGCGGGGCTGACGTCTACGATCCGGACCGCGTCGAAGCCGATCGTGACCTGATCCGTCGCTATTACCTGAAGAACGGCTATGCCGACGTGCAGGTCGTCGCTGCGCTCACCGAATACGACCCGGAGCGTAAAGGCTTCCTGGTGACCTTCAAGATCGAGGAAGGCCAGCAGTACCGGGTTGCCCAGGTCAACTTCGCCTCCAGCATCGGCACGCTGGACGGAAATGCGCTGAGCAGCTTCTCGCGCGTTCGAGTCGGCTCGCTCTACAACGCCGAGGCACTGGAGAAATCCGTCGAGGAAATGCAGATCGAGGCCTCGCGGCGCGGTTATGCCTTTGCGATCGTGCGCCCGCGCGGCGATCGCAATTTCGAGGCACATACCGTCTCGATCACCTTTGCCATCGACGAGGGCCCGCGAACCTATATCGAGCGCATCAATGTGCGCGGCAATACCCGCACCCGCGACTACGTGATCCGCCGCGAATTCGATCTGTCGGAAGGCGACGCCTACAACCGCGCACTCGTCGATCGCGCCGAGCGCCGCCTGAAGAATCTCGATTTCTTCAAGTCGGTGAAAATCTCGAGCGAGCCCGGATCTTCCAGCGACCGCGTGATTCTCGTGGTCGATCTCGAGGAGAAATCGACCGGCGACTTCTCGGTGTCGGGCGGCTATTCGACGACCGACGGTGCGCTGGCCGAGGTCAGCATTTCCGAGCGCAACTTCCTCGGCCGCGGTCTCTATGCGAAAGCGTCGGTGACCTACGGCCAGTACGCGCGCGGTTACTCGCTGTCGTTCGTGGAGCCCTATCTGCTGGACTATCGCGTGGCGCTCGGGCTTGACCTGTTCCAGCGCGAACAGCTTGCCAACTCCTATATTTCGTACGGCACCAGCACGATCGGCTTCAGCCCGAGGCTCGGTTTCGCCTTGCGCGAAGACCTGTCCCTGCAGGTTCGCTACTCGATCTATCAACAGAAGATATCGCTGCCGAACAACCTGCGGAACTGCAACAACGATATTACCAGTGCGAACTACAATCCCAGCCCGGCGTTTTTGGCCAACGGGAACCCCGCCAGTCCCTTCAATACCTCGACGCTCGGCTGCTATGTCGACGGCGAAGCCTCGCTGCCGGTCCGCAAGGAACTGCAGAACGGCAAGACGCTGACGTCATCGATCGGCTATTCGCTGAATTACAACACGCTCGACAACAACAAGAACCCCACCGACGGCCTGCTGGTCGATTTCAAGCAGGACTTCGCCGGCGTGGGTGGTGATGTGAGCTATCTGAAGTCCGCGATCGACGCGAAATACTACACGCCGCTGGTTTCCGACATCGTCGGCCTGATCCGCGTCCAGGCCGGCATGCTCAACCAGATCGGGAATAGCGACCTGCGCATGCTCGACCATTTCCAGATGGGTTCCAATCTGGTCCGCGGTTTTGCGCCTAACGGCATCGGTCCGCGCGACATCAATCCCTACGGAACCCGCGACTCGCTCGGCGGCACCAAATATTGGGGCGTGTCGGCGGAGCTGCAGATGCCGTTCTGGTTCCTGCCGAAGGAAGTCGGCCTCAAGGGCTCGGTCTATGCCGATGCCGGCGGGCTCTACGACTACAAGGGACCGTCTTCGTGGGCCTTTACCAACGAAGTCAATGCGCTGGGATGTATTCGCGGGACGACCGTTCCGCTCCCGGCCGGATCCTGCACGGGATTGGTGTATGACAATGGCAACGTCGTGCGTACCTCGGTGGGTGTCGGCCTGATCTGGGCGTCGCCGTTCGGTCCGCTGCGCATCGACTACGCGGTGCCGTTGACCAAGGGTCAGTTCGACCGCGTGCAGCAGTTCAAGTTTGGCGGCGGGACATCGTTCTAAGGCGTTTTCGAGCGAAGTGGATTCCGGTTCGCGTGAAGAAAACGCGTCAAAACAGAGACAGACCCCGGTTGTGATCGATCAGAACCGGGGCTCTCGTTCGATCACCGGCCGGACCGCGACGGGTGGAATGGCGCAGCCGACATTTTCCAAGCAACCGCCGACGTCGACGCTGGCAGAACTCGCCGCGCTGACGAAAGCGCATCTGGTCGATCCCGCGCGCGGCGGCCAGCAGGTCAAGGGGCTGGCTTCGCTGGAAGAAGCCGGCCCGATGCATCTGGCGTTCTTCGACAACCTGAAATATGCCGACCAGCTGGCTTCGACCAGGGCCGGCGCCTGCCTGGTCAGCGCGCGTTTCGAGGCCGGCGTTCCCGCCCATGTCGCGGTGTTGCGCGCGGCGCAGCCGTTCCGCGAGTTCGTGACGATCGCCCGCGAGCTTTACCGCGACGCCCTTCGCCCGCAATCCTGGTTCGGCAATACCGGCATCGCCCCCTCCGCGGTGATCGATCCGACGGCGCATCTGGAAGATGGCGTGATTGTCGATCCGCTGGCGGTGATCGGCCCGAACGTCGAGATCGGCGCCGGCACGGTGGTCGGTTCGGCTGCGGTGATCGGCGCCAATGTTCGGATCGGCCGGGACTGCAATGTCGGCGCCCATACCGCGATCCAGGCCGCGCTGATCGGCAACAACGTCCTGATCCATCCCGGCTGCAGCATCGGGCAGGACGGCTATGGGTTCGTGTTCTTTGGCCCTGGGGGCCATCAGAAGGTGCCGCAGACCGGCCGGGTCGTGATCCAGAACGACGTCGAAATCGGCGCCGGGACCACCATCGATCGCGGCAGCCTGCGCGACACCGTGATCGGCGAGGGCACGAAAATCGACAATCAGGTCCAGATCGGCCACAATGTGACGATCGGCCGGCATTGTCTGCTGGCCGCCCAGATAGGGCTGGCGGGCAGTCTGACGATTGGCGACAATGTGGCGCTGGGCGCCAAGGTGGGGATCAACAACCATCTCAAGATCGGCGACGGCGCCCAGGTCACGGCGATGAGCGCGGTCAAGGATGACATCCCGGCCAACGGACGCTGGGGTGGCCATTTTGCCAAACCGACGAGGCAATGGTTCCGGGAGATCGTGGCGGTGGAGCGTCTGGCGCGCGATGGCTTGGCTGATCCGAAGGGCGAGGGGCGGGAGTGATGGAGGAGGCAGCAGTCAGGTTTGCGCTGGTGGATATCAATGAGATCCTCAAGACGCTGCCGCATCGTTTTCCGATGTTGCTGATCGACAAGGTGATCAATATCCGGACCGATTACTCGGGCACCGGCATCAAGAACGTCACTTTCAACGAGCCGCCGTTCCAGGGGCATTTTCCGGACCGCCCGGTTTATCCGGGGGTGATGATGATCGAAGCCATGGCGCAGACCGCCGGCGTGATCGGCATCAAGTCGGTCGAAGGCACCGAGAAGCCGCGCGCGGTTTATTTTCTCACCATCGACAAGTGCAAGTTCCGCAAGCCGGTGATGCCCGGCGATACCGTCGAATACCACATGCGCAGCATCGGCCGCCGCAAGACCATGTGGTGGTTTCACGGCGACGCCATCGTCAACGGTGTGACCGTCGCCGAGGCCGACGTTGGCGCGATGCTGACCGACTGATGAGGGACCGATGAGTACGATCGATCCCACCGCGCGGGTTGAGGACGGCGCTGTGATCGGCGAGGGCACCTCGATCGGTCCCTATTGCGTGATCGGGCCCGACGTCGTGATCGGCGCCAACTGCAAGCTGCTCGCGCATGTCTACGTCACCGCGCAGACCACGATCGGCGACGGCTGCGCGATCTATCCTTTCGTTTCGCTCGGCACCCCGCCGCAATCCCTGGGCTATCGCGGCGAACTGACCCGGCTTCAGATCGGCCAGGGTTGCACCATCCGGGAGCAGTCGACCATGAGCGCTGGCACCGTGGCCGGCGGCGGCATCACCCGCGTCGGGGATCGCGGTTACTTCATGAATTGCAGCCACGTCGGGCATGACTGCGTGGTCGGCGACGACGTGATCTTCGCGACCTCGGCGACGCTGGGCGGCCACTGCGAGATCGGCGATTTCGTCTTCATGGGCGGCCTGTCGGCGGTGCACCAGTTCGGCCGCGTCGGTTCGCAGGTGATGGTCAGCGCGCTCACCGCCGTACGCGGCGACGTGATCCCGTACGGCCTTGCGAACGGCCAGTTCGCCCGTCTCACGGGCCTCAACATCGTCGGCATGAAGCGCCGCAAGTTCACACGCGAACGTCTGGCGAAGGTTCGATCGTTTTATCTGAAGCTGTTTCACGGCCCGGGCGTGTTTGCCGATCGCCTGAATGAAGCGCGGCATCTGGCGGGCGTAGATCCCGCGATTGCCGAAATCCTGAATTTTATCGATGCCGGAAAACATCGCAAATTATGCCAGCCGCCGAAGGCCGGCAAAGCGCCTTGATCCTGAAGTCGCCGGAAGCAAGCCATGACGGATGAGGCTTTGCAGATTTCATCGCCGGTCGGCGTGATCGCGGGGGGCGGCGTCATGCCGGTCGCGGTCGCGGACTCCCTGATCGCGCGCGGCATCCATCCCGTCGTGTTCGCGCTGAAGGGCGCCTGCGATCCGCAAGCCGTGGAACGCTTTCGCCATCACTGGATTTCGGTTGGCCAGGTCGGCCGGGCCATGAAACTGTTTCGCAGCGAGAACTGCCGCGATCTGGTTTTCATCGGCACGCTGGTGCGGCCGGCGCTGTCGGAGATCCGGCTGGACTGGACCACGCTTCGCGTGCTCGGCCGGGTGTGGGCGGCGTTCCGGGGCGGCGACGATCACCTGCTGTCCGGCATCGGCCGCATTCTCGAACAGGATGGCTTCCGCATGGTCGGGATCAAGGACGTCGCCCCGGACCTGCTGATGCCCGAGGGATGCGCGACCCGAACCGCGCCCGATGACCATGCCGCCGCCGACATTGCGCGCGGGCGTGAGGTGCTGCGGGCGCTGAGCCCGTTCGACATCGGTCAGGCTGCCATCGTCATCGACGGCCACGTGGTCGGGGTGGAAGACATCGAGGGCACCGACGGCCTGCTGGCGCGGGTCGCGCGGCTGCGCGGCGAGGGCCGGATTCGCGCCAAGGCGTTGCGCGGCGTGCTGGTGAAGGCGCCGAAGAGCGGGCAGGATTTGCGCTTCGATCTTCCGACCATCGGGCCGCGAACCGTCGAGGGCGCGGTCACGGCCGGGCTGGCCGGGATTGCCATCGTCGCCGACCATACCATTGTGGTCGAACCGCAGTCCATGATCGAGGCTGCCGACGCGGCAGGCCTGTTCGTGACGGGTCTGCCCGCGTGATCCCGGCACGTCCAACCGCCGACGTCGCGCGAAAAATATTCCTGATCGCGACCGAGGAGTCCGGCGACCGGCTCGGCGCCAGCCTGATGAAGGTATTGCGCCAGCGGCTCGGCGGCGCCGTCCGGTTCGAAGGCGTCGGCGGCCAGGCGATGGCGCGCGAGGGACTGGTATCGCTGTTTCCGATCGAGGAATTGTCGATCATGGGACTGGCGGCGGTGGTGAAGCAGCTGCCGATGATCCTGCGGCGGATCCGCGAAACCGTCGCGGCGGTGACGCAGGCATCGCCGGATGTACTGGTCATCATCGACAGCCCCGATTTCACCCATCGCGTGGCGCGGCGGGTCCGCGCCAGCGATCCCGCGATCCCGATCGTCGACTATGTATCGCCCTCGGTCTGGGCATGGCGGCCCGGCCGGGCGCGCGCAATGTGCGGCTATGTCGATCACGTTCTGGCGTTGCTGCCGTTCGAGCCCGGGCAATACCTCAAGCTGCGCGGCCCGCCCTGCAGCTATGTCGGTCATCCCCTGACCGAACAGCTCGCAAGCTTGCGGCCCGCCGCCTGCGAGCAGAAGCGCCGCGACGAAATCCCGCCGGTCCTGCTGGTGCTGCCGGGAAGCCGCCGCAGCGAGATCAGGCATCACATGGCGGTATTCGGCGCGGCGCTGGGCCTGCTGCGGGCCGAGGGCGTGGCGTTTGAATTGATCCTGCCGACGATGCCGCATCTGGTGGATGCGGTGCGCGAGGGCGTTGCGAACTGGCCGGTGCAGCCGCGGATCGTGATCGGCGAGCAGGAGAAGCGGGCGGCGTTCCGGATCGCCCGCGCGGCGCTGGCCAAGTCAGGCACCGTGACGCTGGAGCTTGCACTCGCGGGAGTGCCGATGGTCACGGCCTACCGAACCGGCGCGATCGAGGCCTGGATCATGCTGCGTTTGATCAACGTGAAATCGGTCATTCTGGCCAACCTCGTGGTCGGCGAGAATGTCGTACCGGAATTCCTGCAGCAGGATTGCACGCCGGAAAAACTGTCGCGCGCGCTGCAGGACGTGCTTGACGAGTCTCCGTTGCGGCGGCGGCAGGTCGAGGCGTTTGCGAAGATCGACCAGATCATGTCGACGGGTGATCAGCCGCCGAGCGTGCGGGCGGCGGATATTGTGCTGACGACGCTGCGGAAATCACGGCGGCCAAGTTAGTACGAGGGGTTGAGCGCTGCGCTCCACCCATCGTACGGCCAAGTCCGACATGCGAAAGCCGGACGCGGCGACCGCATCCGGCTTTCAAATTGTCGTAACGCTTGCGCGTTTACTTCCGCTTGCTGATATCGACGTAATCGCGGCGGGCGACGCCGGTGTAGAGCTGACGCGGGCGGCCGATCTTCTGCTGCGGGTCCTCGATCATCTCGCTCCACTGGCTGATCCAGCCGACGGTGCGGGCGACAGCGAACAGCACGGTGAACATCGAGGTCGGGAAACCCATTGCCTTCAGCGTGATGCCTGAATAGAAATCCACGTTCGGATACAGCTTCCGGTCGATGAAATACTGGTCGCTCAGCGCGATTTTTTCCAGTTCCAGCGCGACCTTCAGCATCGGGTCGTCGCCGTGACCGGTTTCCGCCAGCACCGCGTGACACATCTTCTGCATGATCTTGGCGCGCGGATCGTAGTTCTTGTAGACGCGGTGTCCAAAACCCATCAGGCGGACTTCGCTGTTCTTGTCCTTCACCCGCCGGATGAAGTCGGGAATCTTGTCGACGGTGCCGATGTCGGCCAGCATCGCCAGTGCGGCTTCATTGGCGCCGCCATGCGCCGGGCCCCACAGGCAGGCGATGCCGGCGGCGATGCAGGCGAATGGATTGGCGCCGGAGGAGCCGGCGATACGCACGGTCGAGGTGGAGGCGTTCTGCTCGTGGTCGGCGTGCAGGATGAAGATCTTGTCGAGCGCGTCGGCCAGCACCGGATTGATCTGGTAGTCCTCGCAGGGTACCGCGAAGCACATATGCAGGAAGTTCTCGGCGAAGGAGAGCGAGTTCTTCGGATACATGAAGGGCTGGCCGATGGTGTATTTGAAGGCCATCGCCGCCAGCGTCGGAATCTTGGCGATCATGCGCATCGACGCGATCATGCGCTGCCGCGGATCGTTGATGTCGGTGGAGTCGTGATAGAACGCCGCCAGCGCGCCGACCGCCGCCACCATGATCGCCATCGGATGGGCATCGCGGCGGAAGCCCTGGAAGAAACGGGCCATCTGCTCGTGAACCATGGTGTGATGGATCACGCGCTGGTCGAAGTCGGCTTTCTGCGCCTTGGTAGGCAGTTCGCCGTAAAGCAGCAGGTAGCAGGTTTCGAGGAAGTCGCCCTTTTCCGCCAGTTGCTCGATCGGATAGCCGCGGTATTCCAGGATGCCGGCGTCACCGTCGATATAGGTGATCTTGGACTGGCAGCTGCCGGTCGAGGTGAAGCCGGGGTCATAGGTGAACATGCCGGCCTGGGCGTAGAGCTTGGCGATGTCGATGACATCGGGCCCAACGGTGCCGCTCAAAATCGGGAAATCGTAGCTCTTGTTGCCGACGGTCAGCGTTGCGGATTTTTTGTTGGATGTTGCGTCCATCGTGTAGTCCCCGATGAGATCGTTGCGAAAGCCGGCGGCCGGGAGCGCCAAAACGCAAGGAATGGCGCGGGAAACCGGAAATTCTGGAAGTATCTCGGAAATGGGTATCTTATTGCTGTTTGCACTGCAAGGCGGCCACAGCGGGCCTGCAATACCATCTTATGCGGGGGCTTGGTCGCCGAGCCGGGCCAGGCATTCCTGCCGCCCCAGCACCGCCAGGACGTCGAAAATTCCCGGCGACGTGGTGCGACCGGTCAAGGCCACCCGGAGCGGCTGGGCCACCGCACCAAGCTTGAGGTTGCTGGCTTCCGCGAAGGCCCGCATCGCAGCTTCGGTGGTTTCCGAGGTCCAGGGCGAAACCGGCTCGAGCGCCAGCCTGAGCTTGCCGATCAGCGCGCGGTTTTCCGGCGTCAGCAACGCCGCCGCCTTGGGCTCGACCTCGAGCGGGCGGTCGGCAAAGATGAAATAGGAACTGTCGATCAGCTCGATCAGCGTCTTGGCGCGCTCCTTGAGGCTCGGCATCGCCTGCAGCAATTGCGCCCGCGTGGTGTCGTTGAGCTTGGCCTTGAGGCTCGAGCGGTCCGGCACATAGTCCAGCACGTCCTCGAACATGGTCACCAGCGCCAAATCGTCGGCGTGGCGGATGTAGTGGCCGTTGAGGTTTTCCAGTTTGGCGAAGTCGAACCGCGCCGCCGAGCGCCCGATGCCCGACAGGTCGAAGGCGTCGATCATTTCCTGCGTCGAGAATATCTCCTGGTCGCCGTGGCTCCAGCCGAGCCTGACCAGGTAATTGCGCAGCGCCGCCGGCAAGTATCCGAGGGAGCGGTAGGCATCCACCCCCAGCGCGCCATGACGCTTGGAAAGCTTCGAGCCGTCCGGTCCGTGGATCAGCGGAATGTGGGACATGCTCGGAATGTCCCATTCCAGCGCATCGTAGATCTGCTTCTGGCGCGCGGCGTTGATCAGGTGATCGTCGCCCCGGATCACATGGGTGACGCCCATGTCGTGATCGTCGACCACCACCGCGAGCATGTAGGTCGGATTGCCGTCGCCGCGTAACAGCACGAGATCGTCGAGGTTCTCGTTCTGCCAGACCACGCGGCCCTGGACCTGGTCCTCGATCACGGTTTCGCCTGATAGCGGCGCCTTCAGCCGGATCGTGGGCTTCATGCCGGCGGGGGCATCCTTCGGATCGCGGTCGCGCCACGACCCGTCATAGAGCCGGGTACGGCCCTCGGCGCGGGCCTTCTCGCGCATCGCCGTCAGTTCCTCGGAGGTCGCGTAGCAGTAATAGGCCTTGCCGCTGGCGAGCAGTTGTTCCGCCACCTCGCGGTGGCGCGCGGCCCTCTGGAACTGGTAAATGACGTCGCCGTCCCAATCGAGTCCGAGCCATTTCAGCCCGTCCAGGATCGCCGCGATTGCAGGCTCGGTCGAGCGCTCCCGGTCGGTGTCCTCGATCCGCAGCAGCATCTTGCCGCCGCGTTTCTTCGCGTAAAGCCAGTTGAACAGCGCCGTGCGGCCGCCTCCGATATGAAGAAAGCCGGTCGGCGAGGGGGCAAAGCGGGTGACGACGGAATCGGGCATTACATCTGCAATTCGGGGACAATAAGGGGTTGCGCGAGGCGCGGTGGTGTATAGCAGGAACCGTGCATAACTAAAGCCTTCACTAAAGCCTTCCTTGGGAGGTGCGGATTTGGCAGAAGGGCCGCTGATTCCGAACGGGAACTAACATGACAGCAGAATCGGTGGCGGCAGAGACAGGCCGTGATTTCATTCGCGACATCGTCCAGGCCGACCTCGACGCGGGAAGATACCGTGAGGTCGTGACGCGCTTCCCGCCGGAGCCGAACGGCTATCTGCATATCGGCCATGCCAAGTCGATTGCACTCAATTTCGGCATCGCCCAGGAATTTTCCGGCCGCTGCCACCTGCGGTTCGACGACACCAACCCGACCAAAGAAGAGCAGGAATATATCGATTCGATTCAGGCCGACGTGCGCTGGCTCGGTTACGACTGGGGAAGCGACCTCTATTACGCGTCGGACTATTTCGAGCGGTTGTACGAATGGGCGGAGGGCCTGATCAAGGCCGGCCATGCCTATATCGACGACCAGTCGCAGGAGGAGATCCGCCTCACACGCGGCACGCTGACCGAGCCCGGCAGGAACAGCCCGTTTCGCGACCGCTCGATCGAGGAAAACCTCGATTTGTTCCGCCGCATGAAGGCGGGCGAATTTCCCAACGGCGCGCGGGTGCTGCGTGCCAGGATCGACATGTCCTCCGGCAATATCAA
>JAYSPJ010000994.1:0-4935 GCA_043722155.1 Bradyrhizobium sp. | reverse complement strand
CGATCGAAGCTCAGTTCGAAATCATCGTTCAGGAATGGCAGGCAGAACGGATAGGCCGCGCGGTCGGCGATCCCGGACGGCTCGAACCAGACCCGCCGCAGGTACGGGGCGGGCAGATTGATCGGACGATTTCGTCTGGAGGCCATGCTTGCCGCTCCACGGTCATCTTGGGAACATAACAGGAACATAACTTCCCGGGAAGTAGAAAAAGTCAATCGATTCAAGTTCTCCAGACCCTGGAAACCAGGCTGGACGCAAGACGCTTCGCGCCCTCAGGACGAGGTTCGGGCAGCGCTCTTCAAGTTTCGGGATACTAGAAATGTGCCGGTGATTTGCCCGACGTGTCAATGTTTTCGCTGGTTCGCTCGAGTCATCCCGGTCCGACACCTCTTACTGTGCATGGGGTTGTTTTCGACATTTTGGCTCGGGGCCGGCACGGCAGACGGAGTGTAACCGCAGAGGGTGGCTTACCCTAAGAACCGTCAAGCACCTCCAGTACCAGTTCCATCGTCATCAGCACCGGATTGTCGCCGCGCGTCAGCCGGCCCTGGGCAAGGCCTCCGGTGTAGTCGACCACGGCAATGTCCAGCACCGCTTCGAGCGCACCACCTGCCCTCGCCGCGATCTCACCCGCGCCTATCGCCAGCTCGGTCGCAAACGGCTCGACGCGACGCCCGTCGGCGAAGCGCACGCCGATGGTGCTGCCGACGCCGCCGTGAAGCTTCGCCTGCGTGATGCCGCGTTCCCGGCAGAACGTCTCCAGCGCGCCGGCAAAATCCTGGTTCGGCCGCAGCCGCAGCGCGAAGGCGCGGCTGGTGGTCTCCGCGGCCGAGGCCGCGCCAGCCACCGGCCCGAACAGCTTGAAATTGGTCTCGGGGTCCGGCTCCGCCGTGAACAGCGCGCCGTCGATGCCGAAGGCATCAACCGCAAACGGCTCGGCAACGACGGTCTCTTCCGGCAGGATATGGCCGCCGCCGGCGCGGCCATCGGCCTCCACCCACAGCGCGTGGCAATGGAAGAACGGCGCGCCGTCGCGCTGCCCCAGGGTCATCGCGCCGGTCTTGAGATGCGTGATGCCGGCGGGCCGAAAGGTGTCACTGTAGAACGCGGCGTTGGCGCCGGTCTTCGACAGCGCCGGCATCACATAGGCGAACGGGCCGAGCGCCCCGCCCCGGATGTTCAACACGCCGCCGGCAAACCCTTGCGCCGCAAAGCCGCGGCGCGCGGCGTCCAGCAGCGGCAGGCCGGCTTCGAGCGTGAAGGAGAACGCGCGGCCACGCGCCTCGACCCACTGGATGCGTTCGGGGGCCGGCGGGCCGGGCTGTTTTATCGTTCGCATCAGCTGATCTGCTTCGTGGGGACATCAAGCAGGCCCCGCGCCTCCAGCTCGTCGCGCACCAGCCGTTTTGGAATCTTGCCGTAGCCGGATTTCGGCAGCGCCTCCCAGAAGAAGAAGCGTTTTGGCATTTTGTAGCGCGGCACCCTGGCGAGCAGGAACGCGGCCAGCTCGAGCTCGCTCACGGCGGCCGAACCCTCTCGCGCCACGCAAACGGCGATACCGACCTCGCCCCAGACCGGGTCCGGCACACCGACGATCGCCACCTCGCCGATCGCGGGATGAGTCAAAATCTTCTCCTCCACCTCGCGCGGATAGATGTTGGACCCGCCCGATATGTACATGTCCGAGGCGCGGCCGGTGATGTAGACAAAACCCTGCTCATCGACATGGCCGAGATCGCCGGTGCGGAACCAGCCGTCGCGAAACGCCTTGGCGTTGGCCTCCGGATTATCGTAGTAGCCCGCGAACACGGCGGGCCCGACCACGCAGATTTCGCCGGTTTCGAAGGCCTTGAGTTGGCGCCCGTCGTCGCCCTGGATCGAGACCTGCATGCCCGTGCGCTCATAACCGCAAGAGCCGATCCGCGCCTGCGGCCCGTCCTCGGCATCGTGCAGCTCCGGCGGCAGCACCGTGATGTTGCCGGTGACCTCGCCGAGCCCGAAATACTGCACCAGCACCTTGCCGAGTTTCTTCAATGCCGCCTTCTGGTCCTCGCGGTACATCGGCGCGCCGGCATAGATGACGTAGCGCAGCGAGGAATGGTCGTAGCGGTCGATGGCGGGATGCTCGACCATCATCTTCAGGATGGTCGGCACGGTAAAAATATTGGTGACGCGGTGAGTCTCGATCAGGCGGAACGCCTCGTCGATATCGAAATGCTCGGTCGACAACAGGATGGTCGGCACGCCGCGCGCGGTCTGCACCAGCTGATGCACGCCGGCGCCATGCGACAGCGGCGCCACCACCAGCGACGCGTCATACTCTGACGTGCCGGGCATCAGGTCGGCCAGGTGATTGGTCACCACGAAAGCCATCTGGCCATGGGTCAGCACCGCCGCCTTGGATCGCCCTGTCGTGCCCGAGGTGAAGAAGAACCAGCAGGGATCGTCGTACTCGACCGCGGTGTTTTCGAAAGTCGCGCCGGCATGCGCGGCGATCGCCTGGCTCACCGATTTATCGGCGAAGGCGCCCTCCCCGATCCGCCAGGTGAAGGCCAGCGCCGGGCTCGCGGCTGCGACCGCGGCGGCATGTTCAGGAAAATCGCCGTGGCACAGAAACGCCTTGGCGCCGGAGGCGGTCGCGAGATACGCGACCTCGTCCGGCATCAATCTAAAGTTGGTGGGAACCCAGACCGCGCCGAGCCGAAACGCCGCAAACATCGACCAGAACATCTCGTCGCAGTTCTTCGAGTGCACCAGGATGCGGTCGCCCTTGACGATGCCTTCAGCGGCGAGCGCCGAAGCCAGCGCCGAAACGTGGCGGTCGATCTCGCGCCAGTTCCAGGACCGGTCGCCCCAGACGAAGCCGGTGCGGTCGCCGTGACGCCGGGCATTTTGCGTCAGCATATGAGCGAGGTTCATGACCCGGCGGGACATACGCAGGATGCCGCCGGGGGGCGCGGCCGCGGGTACGGGATCGATCACGTGGAGGACTCCAGAATTGACACTTTATTGCAGCGCCATGACTTATTGCAGCGCCATGACGGCGACGCCGTACACTGCAAGGCGTGCGGAAAGGTGCGGAATATCCCCGACGGGGGGCAGGCCTGGCGCCGGCGGGGACCCATCCTCACCGCAGCCCGGTGCCGCCACAGCGCTGGCATTTCACCACCTTGTCGCCCTTCTTCAGCAGGCCCTTGCCCTCGCAGTTCTTGCATTTCTGCTTCTTCTTGATGTTGGGGCCCTTTTGGCTAGACATGACGTTCTCCAGACCGTGAAGCGCTGCGATCGCCGGCAAGACGGCGTACCGCGATCCAAATCATAATGCGAGCTAACTTCGGGCCATATCGATAACCCCGTGCGCTCCATTCGCTTATAAGCCGATCTGCCCCGATTGAGGACAGCCATGATCACCCGCCGAATGCTGGTTCTGAGCGCCGCCATGGGACTGCTTGCAGCAGCCCCTCGCCCTGCCCCCGCCGCGCCCTGGTCGGTCCGGGAGATGCTCGCCAGGTTTGCATCGCCGGGTTCACACGCCTAAATGACCTGACGGAATCGTTTTCGGAGAGTTGAGGGTATGGCGACCGCATCCGTTCGCGACAACAAGGCGCAAAGCCGGTTCGAACTCGATGTCGAGGGCACACTGGCGTTCGCGAATTATCGCCTCACGCCGTCGGCCGTCGTCATCACTCACACCGAAACGCCGCGCACGCTGCGCGGCCGTGGCATCGCGTCCGAGCTGATGCATGGCGCGCTGGTGCTGATCCGCGCCGATGGATTGATGGTGATCGCCGGCTGCGGTTTCGTGGTGGATTACCTGCGCAAGCATCCGGAATTTGCCGATCTGGCGGGGTAACCCGCGAGTCATGTCCGGCAAGCAAATCTCAGATCCCAGCCATGCGCTGCAGCCATCCGTAACATTACGTAAAAATGCGCTCTAACCTTGTTGCGGTGCAATGAAAGGTTAAGGGATCGGTGCGACGACAACCCATCGGCACATGCTTGTGCCCTATGCACAACTTCCTGGGAAATCGGTCATGTTCATTGCATCTGTGGTCGGAACCATCACGCAATACCTGCGCTATCGGTCGCAACTCACCAGCATCAGCAGACTTGACGATCGCATCTTGCGCGATATCGGCCTCAACCGCGGCGAGCTGCGATCCGCGGCCTGGGATATGGCCGTGCACGGTGCTGGGCACTAATCGCTGCGTTCGATGTCGATACAAAAGGCCCGCCGTTTGGCGGGCCTTTTGATTTCGTCCGACGATCCGCCGGTTGCCTGCCGGCTAGTGCTTGATCTCCGGCGGCAGCTTGCCGCCGTTGGCGGCGAACTTCGTCATCACCTGCTTGTGCAGCCAGATGTTCATGCTGGCGGAATCGTTGCTGTCGCCGGTGTAGCCGAGTTCCTTCGCGAGCTCCTTGCGCGCGGTGAAGCTGGAATCGATATCGAGCGCCTTCATCAGATCGACGATCGAGGTACGCCATTCCAGCTTTTCGCCTTTGGCCTTTACCGCGGCGTCCAGGATCGGCGCGACGTCGACGGTTGCAGCGGGCGCCGCCGACGAACCGCCCGATCCGGCGGCTGTGCCGCCGCCCGCAGCGGCTGCATCGGCCTTGGTGCCGAAGATCGCGCTCATGATTTTTCCAAAGATGCTCATCGTTTGCTCCCGATAACCTGAAGGATCGTGTGGAGGGCTGGAACGGCACTTTCCTGGCTGCCGGCAGTACCGGTCCGGATCTTTCGCAGCCTAGCCCAGCTCACACCAGCTTGCCAGTGCAGCATTCACCGAAGCGTGAGCGACAGCGCCGGGGATTGGGAGTACGCTGATAGTTCAGTTCGCGACATGGCCAGCTTCGGTTTCCTGTCTTCGCGTCTGGCACATGATCGTGATCGTTTTCGCAGACGGCCCGCTTACGCCCGCACCGGCGTGAAAT
>JAYSPJ010000993.1:0-1640 GCA_043722155.1 Bradyrhizobium sp. | reverse complement strand
GGAGGCCGCCCCGCGCCTTGCTGATGGCGATGGCCGCGATGAACGGGGAGTTGTTTGCCGCATCCTCCGCCATGAGATGCTCCAACGCCACCGCCAGCTCATGAATGGTGTGCGGGGGCGTCAGCCCTAGTACCTTTGCAAGCTCTTGATAGGTGGTCGGAACCCGCCGCCTGGCGATCATTTGAAGGTGCTCGCGAAGCCGTGATGCGATCGTCTGACGGCGGATCCCATCGCTGCTCGTCGTGACCGCGAGGGCCTCTGCCATGAATGTCATCACGCGTTCCTCACAAGATTGCACAGAGCCAATGGATCGTTGTCTGTTGGTGCGGTGCCCGGCTCCGTCCCCCTCTACCTCTCAGCTCAAGGCGCGCCGGGCGTCGCCCCGAATGCGCTCGACCATCGAAGCGAATCCGTTCGAGCGCTGCGGCGTCAGATCCTCGGCCAACCCGAGACGCCGGAACACGGCCTGCGCATTGATCCGTAGAATCTCGTCCGCGCACCAGACCGAGTAGATCGCGAAGAAGTTGGCAATAGGCCCGCGCACGATATCGGCGTCGTTGCCGCCCTTGAAGCGGAGACGAGGCGCGATCCCCGCGGCGGTGCCATCGACGTCGGTCGCGAGCCAGACCCTGGAGCAGCCCCGCACCTTGTTCGCGTCCGTGCGCGCTTCTTCCGGCAGCGGAGGCAGGGCTCCGGCCGGGCTCGATCACGTAGCGGTAGCGGTCCTCCCAATCATCTTGGAACTCGAAGTCGGCGAGGATGTTCCCGAGCGTCATGGGCCTTTCAGCTCATCTGTGACAAGGGGCACCACGTCAGCGGCCGAGGCCTCTGCTCCAGCCCCGATGTCAATGCCGCCAGGCTTGGGCGAAAAGTATTTCTCGTACTTACCCGGCACGCTTTCCCACTCCTTGGCGTCTGCGGGCGGTGTCTTTTTGGCCACGATGTTGGGCCAGACCTTCGAGAATTCTGCGTTGACACCTAGCCACTTCTCAAGCCCGGGCTCGGTGTCGGGCAGGATCGCTTCCGCCGGACACTCGGGCTCGCAAACACCGCAATCGATACACTCGTCCGGATGGATGGCGAGCATGTTCTCGCCCTCGTAGAAGCAGTCGACCGGGCAGACCTCAACGCAGTCGGTGTACTTGCACTTGATGCAGCTGTCGGTGACGATGTAGGTCATGGCTGTCTCAATCTGTTTTCAGCAAGAGCTTCGGGAGTTCGATGCTCTCACCATTCAGGCATTCGGAGACTTACCGGGTGGCGTTCGCGTCGGCTCCCGGCTGGGCTCGCTGATGCAAAAGGTGCAACGGGGGTCTCCCGAGAGGATGTGTTCGACGCGCTCGATGCGGACCCGTTCACCCAAGGTGGCTTGAAAAAGCGACAGCTCGCTGCCGCAGAGCTTGGAGCAGAGGCGCGCCGCCTTCGCGATCGAGCAGTGATTCTCCACCAGCTCCACTACGCCATCGAGGCGGAGCCGCGATTCGGCCATGTAACCTTCCTCTTGGCGAATGCGGGCCAGGCAGGCCACTCGCTCCTCGAGAGGAGCCTCCGCGGGGGGCATCCGTGCGCGGTAAGTGTCAACTTGCAGACGGGTTAGCGCCTCGGCAAAACGGTCGTAGCCATTCTCACCGAAGGCGTCG
>JAYSPJ010000992.1:0-1855 GCA_043722155.1 Bradyrhizobium sp. | reverse complement strand
GAACGGGCACTTGCTGCAGCCTACCGCCAATGCAACAGGGCAAAGCGTCATGACGAGCCTCCCGGGAAGATCCTCAGCAGGCTCGCGTGCCGACATTGGTGGCGTCGTTCCATCCACGCGAGAGAACGTTCAGGCAGTCTGCGCCGATGGAATTGGCTTTGCAAAATATCAGCGGCATATCGGGAAATGCGCACCGGGCTCCCCGTCCGCTGTCAGGCCCCCGGGTAAGGCCGCATCACCACACCCACCACATCGCCCTTGCGAACCCGGCCTGACCCGGGCGCCATCCACACCAGCCCGTCGCTGCGATACTCGACCGGCATCGGCTCGCGCGCCCACTCCTCGATGAAGTGCAGATGCCCGGCCAATTGGCCAGCCCGCACTTCTGCGCCGGGGAGATCCATCGGCTCGAACAGGCCATCGCTCGGCGCGAAGACGTATCCCGTGTGGTCGCGCACCTCCATGTGTCGTGTGCCCGGGTGGCCGTCGAGTTGCGAGGTGTCCGGGGTGCCGTCGATCATGCTCATGCCCTTCAACACGTTCAGCAGGGCGCGCTCCGCAATGCGCAACCCTTCGACACTCACCCGGCCGTAACCGCCCAGTTCCGACGAGATCGCCAGCACCCGCCGCCGCTCTGCTGCCGCAGCGAGCGTGCTGGTTTCGTCGACCCCGGCGAACACGACGTTGTAGGGTGCGCCGAAGTTCTCGGCGAGCGTGAACGTCTGCTTCAGGATCTCCGGGTCGTCGGTGTAGTGCATGTTGGTGCTGAGCGCCGCCTCCATCGCATGGCCTGCCGCATGGATGTCCACCGAGACGTCCACGCGCGTCAGGATCTCGGTGTCGATGAAATGCGCCAGCATCTGGCAGAAGCTGCCGCGCGGATCGCCTGGCAGGCAGCGATTGAAATCGCGACCGTCGATGGGACACATGCGCCGCCCTGCCAAGGCGGCCGGCAGGTCCACCGCCGGCATGAGGATCATGCGCCCGCGCAGGCTCTGCGGATCGACGCCACGCGCGAGCCGCGACACCGCGATCTGGCCTTCGTATTCGTCGCCGTGCACGCCGCCGGTGAACAGCACCGCCGGGCCGGGCGCACCGTTGATCACGGCAATCGGAATCTCGATGGTCGACCACGCGCCACCGTCGCGGGACTGCGGCACTCGCAGATAGCCGATCTGCCTGCCGGGCCGGTCGACGTCGATGTCGTGGAAGATGCGGCTCTTCGGCGTGGGCGTGGCGATGACGGACATGGAACCCCCCTGAAGGTCCGGTGAATGTGCGTTGCATCGGGAGGGTATCACCGCGCAACGAGGCGCCGACGCGGGCAAATTCGTAGCCGCTGTCGCCGATGCCGCCGACGACTCCCTTTTCGTCAGGTCCGCCGGCGGCGAGCTTTTTTGTGGTCGCCGACGATCCCCTTGTCGGGGCACATGCTGAAAATGGCGCACTCGCTGCGGCCTACCGCCAACGCAACCGGACAAAGCATCATGACCAGTCTCCCATGAAGAGCCGCGATCGGCTTGCACGCGGGCGCCCATCGCATCGGTCTACCCAGGCCACGGATCGGCTCGCTTTTCAGGGCGCTGCAGGGTCTTTCACTTCGTACGCGATTGGCGGCCAGCAAATCAGAAGGCGTATCCGACGCTGATTTGAAGGCCCGACGCCGCCGGGCGCACGAAGTCTTCGCGCTTGGTGACCAAATAGAAGTACTCGGCGCGCACGAAAAGGCCGGCATCGAAATCGCGTTGAAGCCCCAGGCCCACCTTCGCCGCCGAGAATCCCCGATCGGTCGAGACGGTCGTTCCGAGCCCATCGCTCGCAGTACCGGTGCCATTGAGTCTTCCCGCACCTGCGC
>JAYSPJ010000991.1:0-4297 GCA_043722155.1 Bradyrhizobium sp. | reverse complement strand
GGCACCAGTTCGGCGTAGCGCGAGGCGATCGCGATCGAGCTTTTCGCCAGCACCATGTCCATGTTCGACAGCAGCGTGCGGAAGAACGGCCACTCGCGGTAGAGTTCTCTCAGGAACGCCATGCCCTTGTCGGGATGCTGCGCGATCCAGGCTTCCACCGCGCTGCCAAAACCGTACCAGCCCGGCAGCATCAGCCGGCATTGCGCCCAGCTGAACACCCAGGGAATGGCGCGCAGGTCCTCGATGGCGCGGGTTTTCTTGCGCGACGCCGGCCGGCTGCCGATATTGAGCGTCGATATTTCCGTGATCACGGTGGAAGCCCAGAAATATTCGACGAAGCCGTCGGTCTCGTAGACCAGCCCGCGATAGGCCCCAAAGGCGAGCTCCGACAATTGCTCCATCGCCTGCAGATATTCCCGCCGCGGCGCGCTGTGCTTCGGCTGCAGCAGGCTCGCCTCCAGCGTGGCGGCGGCGAGAATTTCCAGATTGCTGCGGCCGACTTCGGCGTTGGAATATTTGCTGGAAATGATTTCGCCCTGCTCGGTGATCCGGATCTGGCCGTTCACGGCGCCGCCGGGCTGCGCGAGGATGGCGTCATAGCTCGGCCCGCCGCCGCGCCCGACCGAGCCGCCGCGGCCGTGGAACAGCCGCAGCCGCACGTGATGACGCTCGAACACCTCAATCAGACCGATCTCGGCCTTGTAAAGCTCCCACCCGGAAGTGACAAAACCGCCATCCTTGTTGCTGTCGGAATAGCCGAGCATCACCTCCTGCACCGCGCCGCGACTATCCACCAGCTTGCGGTAATCGTGCAGCGCCAGCATCCGGTCCATGATGCCGCTCGATGCCTGCAGGTCCTCGATGGTCTCGAACAGCGGCACGATGTTGATCGCGCTGCGGCCGGAGGGATGGACCAGGCCGGCCTCCTTCAGCAGCAGCGCGACCTCCAGCATATCGGACATTCCCTTGCACATCGAGATGATGCACTGGGGAATCACATCGCGGCCGAACTTGGCATGCGCCTCGGCGGCGGCGTGGAACAGGGCGAGTTCGCCTGCGGTCTCGTCGCTGTATTTCACGAAGGCGGAGGTCAGCGGGCGCGCGTTGCGCAGTTCGCCTGACAGCAGCGCGATCCGCGCCTCCTCGTTCAGCGCCAGATAGGACATGCCGGGCATCGCCGCATCGATCAATTCAGCGACCGTGCGCTCGTGAACGGCGGAATTCTGCCGGATATCGAGACTGGCGAGGTGGAACCCGAAACAATCCACGGCGCGGCGCAGCAGCCGCAGCCGCCCGCGCGCGATCACGCCCGAATTGTTCGAGACCAGCGAGCGGTAGAGAATATCGAGGTCGGTCTTGAACTCGCCGACATCGGCATAGGGCGCGGCCTCGCCGACCGGCCGGCGGGTAATGCCGACATCCAGCTTCAGCGCGGTCGCGGTGAGCCGCGCATAAATGCCTGATACCGCGAGGCGATAGGGCTCGCCGCTGCGATGCGGCGACTTGTCGGGTGAGCGTTCGGCGAGATTGCGCAAGTCCTTGGAGACGTCGGCCAGGTGTGCCGCCATCGACAGCTCGGAGCCGAGCACGTGCAATTCCTCGAGATAGAAGCGCAGCACCCGGCTCGACTGCAGCCCGAGCGTTCCGCGCATCACCTCGGCGGTCACGAACGGGTTGCCGTCGCGATCGCCGCCGATCCAGCTTCCCATAAGCAGGAACGACGCCAGTTCGCCCCGCGCGGCGCCGTCGCCCTCATTCAACCGGTCCTCCAGCGCGCAATGCAGCCGCGGCACCTCGTGCAGGAAGGTGTAGTCATAGAAGGACAGGCCGTTGGCGACTTCGTCGAGCACGGTGAGCTTGGTCCGGCGCAGCAGGTTGGTCTGCCACAGCGTCAGCACCTCGCGGCGCAGTTGCTCGTCGCTGGCCTCGAGCTCTTCCGGCGTCAACTGCACCCGTTCGCGGCGGTCCAGCAGGGCTGCGATCTCCATCTCGCGGTCGATCGTGCTCTTGCGGCGGACTTCGGTGGGGTGCGCGGTCAGAACCGGGCTGATCAGGGCTTCCGTGAAGAATTTGCGCAGATCGGCCGCGCTGAAGCCCGCTGCACGCGCATGCGCCAATGTCAGCGGCAGCGTGCCCGGGCGCGGCGTGCCGCCGGCGGTCGAGCGCACCCGCATCTGCCGGATGTTGTTCTGATCCTCGGCGATGTTGGCGAGGTGCGAAAAATAGCTGAAGGCGCGCACGATACGCACGGTCTGGCTGGTCGACATGCTGTCGAGGATGAGTTCGAGCTCGCGCCGCGCCGGCTTGTCGTCATCCCGATGGAACCGGATCGAGGTCTGCCGGATGCGCTCGACCAGGTCGAACACGTCGGCGCCTTCCTGGTCGCGCACGGTATCACCGAGGATGCGCCCCAATAGCCTGATGTCTTCACGAAGCCGGGCGTCCGCCTCGATATCCTCGCCGCGGTTGGGACGCAAATCAGGGTCGGAAGGCATGATCTGGGGTGACATGGTGGCTGCTCCAGAAACTGCCCGGCAGCCATTGAGTCGCAATTTTTTTGCCGCAGCGCAAGATAAAGGTGGAGGCGGGTCGACTTTGTCATCCCCGCGAACACGTTTGCAGGGACGATAGATTATATCTTCCGCCCCGCCCGCTCCCAATAGGGATCGCGCAGGCGGCGCTTGAAGATCTTGCCGGAATCCTCGCGCGGCAGGTTTTTCAGGATTTCGACGTGTTTTGGTACTTTGTAATCGGCGAGCGTGGCCTTGAGCTTTGTGCGGATGTCGGCCACGTCGAGCGTCACGCCCGGCTGCGGTTCCACCGCCGCCATCAGCGCCTCGCCGAATTCCGCGTCGGGGATGCCGAACACCGCGCAGTCGTGCACCCCCGGCACCGCATGCAGCGCCGCCTCGATCTCGGCGGGATAGATGTTGACGCCGCCCGAGATCACCATGTCGCGCTTGCGGTCGCAGATGAAGACGTAGCCATCCTGGTCGATGTAACCGACATCGCCCGAGGTAATGAAACCGTCGAGATCGATCTCGGCGCGCTTTTCCGGCTTGTTGTGATAGGTGAAATCCGGATTGCCCGATATCCGCGAATAGATCTCGCCGATCTCGCCTTGCGGCAGAATCTTTCCGTCGTCCCCGACAAAGCGAAGCTCCGCGCCCGGCGCGATCTTGCCGACGGTGCCGGGCTTGTTCAGCGCATCCTCCGAATTGGCGAAGGTGACCGCGCCTGACTCGGTGGAGCCGTAGAACTCAAAGATCACCGGCCCCCACCATTCGATCATCGCGCGCTTGACGTCGGCGGGACAGGGCGCGGCGGCGTGGATGATATGCCGCAGCGAAGACATGTCGTATTTGCCGCGCACCGCTTCCGGCAGTTTCATCAGCCGGATGAACATGGTCGGCACCATGAAGATGGTATCGATCTTCTCGCCCTCGACCAGCCGAAGAAATTCCTCGGGATCGAACCGCGGCATCAGCACCAGCGCTCCGCCGAGACGGCCGGCGCGCAGACCGAACGAGTTCGGCGCGGAATGGTACAGCGGCCCCGGCAGCAGCGCCCGCGCGCCCGGCTTCAGGCCGTAGATCATCGTCCGCATGCCCTCGGCATTGGCGGTCTGCTCCGGCGTCGGGGCATTACGTCGCACCCCCTTGGGATGACCCGTCGTGCCCGAGGTGTAGATCATGTTCTGCGGCTGCGGCAGCGCCGGGCCATCATAGGGCGCCTGCGCTTGCAGCCAGGGTTCAAAATCAATGGCAAAGCCGGGCGTGGCGAGATGCGCCGGATCGATCTTGTAATTCGAAAGAATTTCCGGCGGCGTCGGCACGCTGAGCACGGTGACGCCGGCTGGAATCGCATCGCGCAACTGATGCAGCATGTCGGCATGGCCGATCAGCACAGGCGTTCCGGAATCCTTCAGGATGTAATTGATTTCCTCCGGCTTGAAATGCCAGTTGACCGGCACGGCGTAGGCGCCGAGCCGCATCGCGGCATAGGCCGCCTCGATGAAGGCGATGTCGTTGCGCATCAGGATGCAGACGCTGTCGCCCTGCCCGACGCCGAGCTTCCGCAATCCGCCGGCGATGCGGTCGGCGCGATCGGCGACTTCGGCGTGGCTGCGCTTTCGGTCGCCGCTGATGATGCCGAGGAAGGGCTGTTGCGCTGTCATTGTTTCTTTCCGATCTGAGGTCGGGTTGGGATTGAAGCCGTCATTCCGGGGCGATGCAAAGCATCGAACCCGGAATCTCGAGATTCCGGGTTCGCGTCTTCGACGCGCCCCGGAATGACG
>JAYSPJ010000990.1:0-7066 GCA_043722155.1 Bradyrhizobium sp. | reverse complement strand
GGAATAACCCTGCATCACCTGCGGCGCGGCTGAAGGCTCCATCAGTATGGTTCATCGCGCAGACGGACGCGGTAGAGAATCCAGGATAAGATCAATTCCCCGATAAAAAAGATTGCGACGCCGAGGGCGATGTCGATGGCCGTCAGCGAGAGTGCGGCACTGCACGCCAGCAGCGGCAGCAGCGACTCCGGCACCTGATCCAGTCCGAGCGCCTGGCTGCTGGATGGAAAATTCAAACGGCGCTTCGCGAAGCTGGAGAGCAGGTCGCCTGCCATGGCCGCAGCTGCCACCATAAAACCAACGCTCCAATCCAGACCGATCAGCGGCGCGCCGGCGGTCGTCACCAGGAGGGCGAACACGATCCCGCGGATAGTCTTCGATGGCCCGAACAACGGCCGGCCGTCGAAAAATGTCAGTCCGGCATCCAAAGGAAGGGCAAAGCCCTCCCCGAAAACCTTCTTGGCAACGACAGGCGTGCCGTTGGCCAGCGTCAATAACACCATGACTTGCAGAATCGAAAAAGGATGCATTCGGAAGACCTATCGCGGTTCACCTCATCCGTCATGCGGTCAGTCGCCGCGCCCGCCGTGCCGGCGCATGTCCTCGATCCAGCGCGCCCGTTTGTTTTCGTCGGCAAAGCTGAGCCCGTAAAGGCTCTCGCGGATCGGTTTGATTCCGGCGAAGCTCAGCATGCTGCGCTCGAAAGCGCGCAGTCCGTAGCCGCCGAAGTACCAGCGATACAGCAGTACCGGCATCCCCATGGTCACCACGATCCGGGCTGAACGGCCGGCGAGCAGTCGTTTCGGAAAACCTCCCTTGTTGTACTCCATGGCAAAGCCGGGCCTGAAAATGTGTTCGAGAAAACCCTTGAACAGCGCCGGCATGGTTCCATGCCAGAGGGGAAACAGAAACACCCAGTGCTCCGCCCAGCGCATGTCCTCGCTCGGTTGCGCCAGCGCCGGCGGCAACGCGCCGATCTCGAAATCGGCCTGCGTGCGCAGCAGTGAAAACTCGAGCTTCCCGACCTCGATGCGGCGGACCTCGTGCCCCGCAGCGGTTGCACCTTCGGCATAAGCGTCGGCCATCGCATGCAACAGGCGGTGCCCCGCCGGGTCCGGATGGCCCTGGATGATCGCGATGCGCCTGGCCATGAACGGCTCCCCGAAGTCCGCGCCCCCAAGCGCCGGTTATTGCGGATTGGCCACCGGCGGTGTCAGCACCAGCGGCGGCCGCAGCTTCGGTGGCCGCGCAACACTGGAGCCGGGCGCCGGCTTGACCTCGATCGGCGGCGGCAGCGGCGCCGCCTGCTGGCTCACCAAAGGTGAGCTGGGAACTGGCGCACCGGGAGTTGCTGCACCGGGAGCGGGCGGCGCAGCCGGTGGACGCGGAACGGCGGCCTTGGCCTTCGGCGGAAGCCGGCGCGGATCGCGGCCGGGAATCAGCACCTCGGAAGTTGGAAGGCCGGGCAGCACCGCGTCCGGCGTCCCGGTTGAAGGCGCCGTGGTCGCCGGCGGCAGCGCTGCTGGGAAGGGCGGCGGCGGCTCGCCGCGCTCGATGGCATCGAGCCTTCGGGTTTCGCGGTCGATCGCCCGCACCGCCAGCCATGACGACAGCGCCGCGACGTCGACGGTTCGATCGAGCGCGTCGGGCGGGCCCGCGGCGAACAGCTGAATCTCCGGGCGGCTGCTCGCCGACCCGGCCGCCGTCGAAGCAAGGCTGGCGCGGATGTCGGCCTGGTCGGCGGGAATGTCGTATCCGCCCGATATGATGGCGCGAGCGCCTTCGGCATCGAGCGTGGTCGCACCGATGCGGATCCGGCCGTCCCGGATGTTGAACGGAATCTGCGCCGACTTGACCGACAGCGCGCCGGCCGACAGCACCGGCTCGACGATCTGTCGCAGCTTGACGTCGTCGGTCGCCTGTCCGCCGTCGCTGGCGCGGATCGCTGCGTCGAAGGCGCGCGGATCGAGCCCGGCGACAGCAGCGGATTCCAGCGTCACAATTCCGCTTCCGGACAGTGCGCCGGTCAGCGCAGACGCGCTGCGCCCCTGGCTTGCCAGCGTCATCTGCATCGACGCGCGGCCTGCCGGCATCTTCAGCCCGCGATAGCGCAGCGCCGCGCCATCGACGCCGCTGAGCTGAACCCGTGCATTCAATGCAATGCCAGTGCCGGTCTGCCTGGCTTCGATATTGGCGCTCGCCTCGCCGCCGCCGATGCCGCCGGTGATCGCTTCGAAGGTCAGCGACTGGCCGTCACCTTTGAGCACGCCGCTGACCGGACGCAATTCGCCGCCGCCCGGAAGGGTGCCGCGCAGCGCCTGAAACGCGATGCGGCCGCGCCAGCCTTTCGAGAGCCCGGAACCGAGCGGCTCGGCGGCGTCGTGCCCCGCGGCGCCAATGGCCAGCGCAAATGCCGGCGCGAGATCGAGCGCGTCGAGGCCAATCTCGCCCTCGACGTTCTTTTCGTCGCCAAGGACCAGCGCCACGCGGCCGCGCAACCGCGAGCCCGATATCGCGCTGTCCAGGTCATCGAAGGTCAGCCGGTTGCCCGAGAGCGAGACGCGCGACGACAGGCCGATGTTCTGCGCCAGCGTATCCGATGGCTTGAGGTCCAGCAGCGGCCCGAGATCGACGCTGCGAACCTTCAGGTTGAGGCTGGCCTTCGGCTCGGTTGCCCACGGCTCAGCCGTGCCTTCCGCTTCGGCGTCGAGGCCGGCTCCCGACATCTTCACCTTCAGCCGCAACGGCGCCCGCCACACGCCGGTCACCGAGCCTTCGAATTGCGCCGGGCCATCGCCCGCCGCGATCGCGCGATCGAGCCCCAGCGCCGCCAGCAAGGGACGGCCCTGACCCGATGATAGCCTGGATTCAAGACTGAACTCGCTGCGCGCGAGCGCCTCCAGATCGATCCCGTGGAGCGCCACGACGACCGGCTTTGCCGCGATCGTGACAACGCCCTTGAGCAAGGGCGCATCGAGATCGAACACGGCGCGCGCGCTGGCTCGATCGGCCTGAGGCGCGGTCTTGTCCAGATCGAGCGACAGCTTGAGGCGCGCCGGGCCGGGACTTGCTCCGATCGCATTGAGGCGCGCCGCCAGCACCGGCGCCAGCGGCGCCATCAGCGCGGTGATCTGGCCGAGCGACGCGGCGCTCGAGTTCAACGTCAGTTTTCCCGACGTATTGACTCGATCGAAACTTCCCGCGCCCTCCACCATTACGCTGCTGGCCTGACCGATTTTCAACTGGTCCAGCGAGAACGACTTGGCGTCGTAGCCGAGCTTCGCCGTCAACGGGCGCAGTTCCTGGCCGGCCGATGTCGCGCGGCCGATATCGAGCGATAGCTGCGCCTCGTCCGGCCATTCGGTCTGCGGCCCCGCCAGTGAACGCGCCAATGCCGTTGCCACATCGAGATCGAGACGTTCCGCCTTCAGCTCGGCATCGAACCGCGAGCCGCCCTTTGCCGTTGAAACCGCAGCCCGCCCCTCGACGGCGCCGCCGTCGATCTCGGCCTTCATGGCTTCGATCGCCACCCGATCCGGCGCCACGGTCAGGTCACCGCGCAGCCGCAGCGGCTTCTGGCTGCGATAGACCACCTCGCCGCGGCCCTGCAGCCAGGTCACCAGGGCATCCGGATCGGAGGAATCGACGCTGAGCGCGCCGGTGAAGATGCCGGCTTGCGCGTTCGAGCCGCTCAAGGTGACGCGGGTCGCGCCCGGCGCCCGAAACTCCAGCCGGTCGATCGCCCAGGATTGGGCGCCGGCCTGCAGTCCGGCGGCGAAATTCTGCAGCGGGCGACCGCCCAGCATGATCTGGTCGGCGCTGAACTCGATTTGCGCCGGAATCGGCGTGGTCTGCGGGATAGCGGCCATCAGCGCGCGCAACCCCGGCAATAGCCGGACCGGCTCGGCGGCGCTGTTGCCTTTGGCGACGAACTTGTCGGCATCGAGCTGCCGCGCCGACAGCGCGGCGCGCAGCAGCGGCGACGCGCCGAAGCGAATGTCGCCGACGCCTGAAAATCTCAGCGCGCTGTCTTCCGCGCCATAGACGCCTTCGAGTTGCTCCAACCGCACGGCGGATGGTTCGGCCTTGACCTTGGCCGAAATCCGCCAGGGCATGATGGGAGCATCGCCATTGGCCTTGAGGCCGGCGGGAGCGGCCAGAATTAGCGCGCCTTCGAACCGCGGCGCGCGCGCATCGAAAGACAGCACGCCGTCGAGATCGGCCGACAATGGCCGCGACCCGGGATCGATGTTGAGATGAACGCGGGTGCCGTTGCCGTCGGCGGTCTGACCGGACGACACCCGGAACGGATAGCGCGTCCCGGACAGCATGAAATTGCCGTCGCCGCGCACCGAGCCAGCCAGCGAGCGCACATCGCCGCTGAAGACGATATCGTTCAGCTCGAGCGTGGCGCGGCTGGAGGCGTCGTGCAGCGCGATGCGGCCGGTGAGGTTCAGGCGGTCGATCGCCAACGATCCCAGATTGAATTTCCCTGTAGATGCCGGCCAGTCGATCCGCCCTTGCGAGTCGAGGCCGAGATCGAGCGCCATGCCATTGATGGTCAGTTCGGTGGCGCGCCATTCGCCGCGCATCAGCGAGCCCAGGCTGAACTCGACGTCGAGCTTGTCGGCGCGAACCTTGCCGAGATCGTTGGCGCCGCCGACCACCACCGAGCGCAGCCGCAGCGACGGCGCCGGCAACAACCGCGCATCCAGTTTACCGGCGACGCGTACCGGCGCACCGATCACCCGCGTGGCCTCGGCCTCGAATTGCGGCCGAAACTGGTTCCAGTCAATGAAGTACGGCCCGATCAGCGCGGCCACCAGCGCAATGATAAAGGCAATCGCCAATCCGAGCAGCGTCGTCTGCACGGCGTCTCCCTTTGGACACGCCCCGGCGCGATGGCGGCCCGGAACGGCCCACCCACCGCCACGTTGAAATCAACGCCGGAGCAAGGCCATATATAGAGGCAATAGTGGCGAAGTCACAGCGGCGCCGTGCGACGGCTCCGCTGTGGGACGCCGTCACCAGCTGGCGGGCAGCCGCTTGAGGCCGCGCAGCACGAAGGTCGGCCGCCATTCCGGATTTTCGGCGTCATCCAGCTTCAGATCCGGCAGCCGCCGCAACAGGGTCGCGATCGCAATCTCCGCCTCGATGCGCGCCAGCTGGGCGCCGAGGCAAAGATGAATGCCCCCGCCAAAGGACAGCGGACGGATTTTGGGACGGGTGATGTCGAGACGGTCCGGCCGGTCGGGATAGACCGCAGGATCCCGATTGGCCGAGCCGAGCAGGCAGAGCACGCTCTCGCCCTTCGGGATTCTCTTGCCGCCGAGGTCGTCGATGTCTTCCAGCGCCACCCGGCCGGTCATCTGCACCGAGGAATCGTAACGCAGGAATTCCTCGATCGCGTTGGTGATCAGCGCGGGGTTGGCCTTGAGCAGCGCGAGCTGATCGGGGTTGCGGTACAGCGCCAATAGCCCGTTGCCGATCAGGTTGACGGTGGTCTCGTGGCCGGCACCGAACAGCAGGATGATGTTGGCGGTCAATTCCTCGTTGGAGAGCTTGCTGCCGTCTTCCTCGGCCTGCACCAGCTGCGTGGTCAGGTCGTCGCCGGGGTTCTTCCGCCGCAGCTCGAACAGCTGCTGGAAATACATCTGGGCCATCAGGTTGCTGGCATTGCCCTGCTCGATTTCGGCTTTGGTCAGCGGCACCGGATCGAGCAGGCGGCCGCCGTCGCGCGAGCCGTTGTAGAAGGCCTCGCGGTGCTCCTCGGGAATTCCGAGCATGTCGCAGATGATGGTCACCGGCAGCCGGAACGCGAAATCCTCGATCAGGTCCATATGCCCCCGGGCGGCAATGCGATCGATCGTGTCGTCGACGATCTGCTGGATGCGCGGACGCATGTCCTCGACCCGGCGCGCGGTGAAGGCTTTCACCACCAGGCCGCGCAGCCGCGTATGGTCGGGCGGGTCCTGCTGCAGCATCCAGTGGCTCATGCTGCGGAACACCGGCTCATCCATGATCTGCGGCCCGTAGCGCCGCTTCGAACGCTCGACAAAGTCCTTGCCGAAGCGCTTGTCGCGCATCACCAGGCTGGCCTCGGCGTGACGGCTCGCGACATACATGCCGAGCGGCGTCAGGTGCATCGGATCTGACGTGCGCAGCCGCTCGTAATGCGGATAGGGATCGCGAATGAACTCCGGCGCCAGCGGATTGAACAGCGGAGCGCTGGTCGCAGTCTGAACATGCTCGTTCATGGTGACCTCAATGAATTGTCGCGCTGAATTATCCGCACATTCGGACGGATGGCGTCCTCATCCGGACCACAAATTGGATACACTGTTGTATCGAGTTGCATTCTGACGTGAACACTCCACCGCCTAAAGGCGGTGGCTTCAGGTTACGGCTGGAAGCCGGATTGATCGACCCTTCGGGTCGATTTTCTCAGACAACCTTGAAATTATCGTCCGGCTCTTCCGGTTTTTGATCTTCGATGTACTTCTTCCACACCTCATCGGTAACATTGCCACTGGTTGCGACCCAATATCCCCGCGACCACAGATGCTGACCCCAATAGCGCTTCCTCAGAGACTGGTACTCCGTCAGAAGCTTATGGGAACTCTTTCCCTTCAGGTACTGCACCGCGCGCGACACAGAAAGATGCGGAGGGATCGAGAGCAGCAGATGAACATGGTCACGGTTTATCGCTCCGGCGTGGATCGACATCTCATGGCTCCGGCTGATTTCCCGTAATAGCTCCCTTGCACGCAGCCCTACATCCCCAACCAAAACCGGGTAGCGGTATTTGGTCACCCATACGAGGTGATATTTGCAATCCCATATCGAGTGGCTGCCCGATTTCGCCGTCTGCATAATAGGAGGATGCTACTGCATCCCGTCGCCTGAAGGCGAGGGGTTTACGGATCCCAAAAAAGGGACTCTAAATTCATCAAGCAGGATATTCCGGTGGTGCTGGCAGGCGACTACAACGTCGCGCCCACTCCGCTCGATATCTATCCGACGCGGTCGTGGGACAGGGATGCGCTGATCCAGCCGAAGAGCCGCG